>JAIWOJ010000278.1 GCA_020216965.1 Prosthecobacter sp. | reverse complement strand
GAGGTGATCCGGCGTGAGATGGCCATGGGCAATGATGAGCCCTCCTCCCAACTCCACCATCTGATCCAGCAGACCTGCTTTCGCACCCGTCCCTTGCGGCATCCCATCATCGGCCATCGTGCTGTTTTTGACCAAGTGCAGCGGGAGGATGTTGCCGCCTTTTTCCAGCGCCACTATGTGCCAAACAATTGCTTCGTCATCATCGCCGGGGCGGTGGATGCAGAGGCTACCTTTGCCGCTGTGGAGCGCCTGATGGGCGGCTGGCAGAGGCGTCCCTACCAGCCCGTGCTCTTCCCCGCTGAGCCACGCCAGATCGGCCCACGCAGCGCGCACCGGGACTTTGCTACCGAGCTGAGCCATGTCGCACTCGGCTGGCAAGTGCCAGGGGAGGGGCATTTGGATAAACCCGTGCTGGATGTGCTAGGATTCCTGCTCGGCAGTGGGCGCAGTTCGCGGCTGAATCTTGAGCTGCGGGAAAAGCTAGGCATCGCCCACAGTGCCTGGGCAGGCTCTTGGGGCGCGCAAGAGTGCGGGGTCTTTAACATGAGCGTGGAATGTGATCCACAAAACGTGCCCGCCTGCCAGCAGGCCATGCTGAGCGTGGTGCGCGCCATGCAGGACAAAGGCCCGCGCCGCGATGAGCTAGCAAAGACGCTCCATGCCACCGTCGGAGGCCAGATCCGCAGCCTAGCCACGACGCGCGGGCAGGCATCCCTACTCGGGCATGGCTGGCTCACCGCCGGTAGTCTGGACTATCCGCGCCAGTACCTCCAGGCGCTCAGCCGTCTCAGCACGCGGCAGATCCAGGATGCCGCGTGCCGCTACCTCCAGGAAGGCACTCTTTCTACCATCACGCTTGGCCCCCATGCACCCGAGCTAGCCGATCATGCACAGCGCGGGCCAGCCGCAGATGCCGTGCAGCTCTTGAAGCTGAAAAACGGGCTCACCCTCCTGGTGCAGGAAAATCCCCGGCTGCCCCTCGTCTCCATCCGTGCCTCCTTCCTCGCAGGCGTACCTGCGGAGAGTGATGCCCAGGCGGGCGTCACCCAGCTCTCTGCCGCGCTCTTGCTCAAAGGCACCCGCTCACGCACGGCTGCCCAGATCGCCACTGAGCTCGAGAACCGCGGAGGCGGCCTCATCTGCCAGTCTGACGCGCATCGTTACCAAATCGGTGCCGATGTCATGCGTGGCGATGAGGGCGCTGGGCTCGAGCTCATCAGCGATCTCCTTTTTCACGCCACCCTGCCTGCGGCTGAGCTTGATAAAGTCCGCAAGCGCCAGCTCGCCCAGATCCAGGAGGAAAAAGAAGATCCGCTCACTGTGGCCCTCCGCCGTGCCCGCGCACGGCTCTTCGCCGGCCAACCCTTTGCCCGCACCGCCCTCGGCACTGAGACCACCCTCGCCGCCCTGACCGTGGCGGATTGCCGCGCCATGCTACGCGCCTCCCTCACCGGCAGCAATGGCGTCATCAGCATCGTCGGTGATGTGAAGACCAGTACCGTCCGCAAGCAGGTCGAAGCCAGCCTGGGCCGCCTGCCCAAGGGCACGCGCCGCTCAGTAGAAACCCTCCCTGTGCTGCCCCTGCACGGCATCACACCGGAGCAGATCTGCATGGAGAAAGAGCAGGCCGTGCTCGTCATCGGCTTCCGCAGTGTGGGCCTACAGCATCCAGATGTCCACGCCCTAACGCTCATTGATGAAGCGTGCAGTGACATGGGAAGCCGCCTCTTTAACCGCATCCGCGAGGAGCTTGGCCTGGCCTACTATGTAGGCGCGCAGCAGTTCGCCGCCCTCGGCGCGGGTGCCTTTTATTTCTATGTCGGCACAGACCCGCGTAAGGTGGACCTAGCCCAGGCAGAAATGCTCCGCCTCATTGCCGACCTGGCTCAAAAAGGGCTCACACCCGCCGAACTCACCCGCGCCAAAACGGCCTGGCGTTCCCAGTGGCTGCGTGCCCAGCAGGGCAATGGCAGCCTAGCCGATGCCTACGCTTGGCATGAGATCAGCGGCCTTGGCTATGATGCCTACAAAGCCCTGCCGGAGAAAATCGCAGCCGTCAGTGCCAAAGACATCCAGCGCGCTGCCCAGAGATATTTGGACGTGAAACAGGCCGTCATCGTGCGCGTCATGCCCAACGCTGCCGAAGCCTAGACCGTTTCTAAAAAAAGCCTGAGAGGAGACTCTAGGGCTTACTTGTGACGCATTGCACCGATCTCAACCGCCGTAGAAGCTGGCGATTTTTTCATTCACGGAACGCAGCCGGCGAGCGATGGTTTTGCCCACGCCAATCAGCAGCCAGGCAGCAGCGCGGGGATATTCATTGATGTAGGACTCCAGGCTCTTGGAGTCGATGAACCAAACCTGACTAAATTCCACAGCCGTCACCGTTGCGCTCGCAGCGGATGGGTCCAGCAAGTTGATCTCACCCACCGTTTCCCCGGTAGTCACACTACCCAGCAGCACCTTATGGCCTCCGCGCATGGCAGTGGCGTGCAGCTTGCCACTGATGATGAAATACAGGCCCGTCTGCACGCTCCCCTCCTCAATGAGGTGGCTGCCAGGCTGCACCGGCTTGAATTCACCGTAGCCGCTGAGGATATCACGGTCTTCATCGCCAAGGGGCTCCATGATGCCGAGGGCGGGAATCTGAGGGGTAGAAAAGTCTGCGCTCATAGGATAGGAAATGCTCGTTCTCTAGGTGGATGCACCATGGATAGCAAGCCTTTGTAAAAAATTGCTGAAAAGATTCTGTCACGAAAAAGAAGGTTTTCAGCCCAGATCCTGCCCCAGAACACGAGCATGGAACGCACGCCCATTTTACCCGCGTGGGCCACGGCAAGCGCATGTACCACCCCAGAGCCTCAAAAAATGCCAGCCTTCCCGAGATGCCTGTACCGCGTTTCAGCCTCATTTCACACGGCTGATAGCTTGATTGCACGCGCCATCTCCGCATAGTGACGCCCCTTGTTTTTCAAAAAAAAGCCCATGTCCACTATGAACGAGCCGTGTCCCGCCCCCGAGACCCAGCCCGAAAATCCATCCCCCTGCCCTGAAACCTCAGCCCCCGTGCAGCCTGCTGACACGCCGGCAACAGAACCGGTAGAGGCTCCCCAGACTCCACCCCCACCCCCAGACCCGCTCGCTCAGGCACTGGCAGAGCTGAATCACTGGAAAGATCTCGCCTACCGCAATGCGGCGGAACTAGACAACTTCCGCAAACGCGCCGCCCGTGAGGCCCAAGACACCCGCGCTTATGCCAACGCCGACCTCCTGCGCTCGATCCTCCCCATCCTCGATAACTTTGAGATGGGCCTAGAAGCCGCGCGGGCTGAATCTGAAAAATCCATGATCTTCATGGGCATGAGCATGGTGCAGCGGCAGATCGCAGACTTCCTGCGCGACTGTGGGGTCACCGAGGTCGAGGCTCTCGGCCGCCCCTTTGACCCCAACCTGCATGACGCCGTCAGCCAAGAGACCTCCACGGAGGCGGCAGAAGGCACCGTCCTGCGCGTCACCCGCCGCGGCTATCGCCTGAAAGACCGCCTCCTACGCGCCGCCAGCGTCGTTGTCTCAGCAGCACCCCCCAGCCCTGAGGCAACTCCTGCCCCAGAGGCCACCTGACGCCCCCCAAAACTGAATCTATTCCCCCCCCCGATGGCTGACAAACGCGACTACTATGAGGTTCTCGGCGTCTCCAGAGACGCGAGTGCCGATGATCTGAAAAAGGCATACCGAAAACTCGCGGTGAAATATCACCCAGACAAAAACCCTGGGGACAAGTCTGCGGAGGAAAAATTTAAGGAAGTCAGCGAAGCCTACGACATCCTCAGCGACGACGAGAAGCGCGCTGCCTACGATCGCTACGGCCACGCCGCCTTTGCAGGTGGCATGGGCGGGCCGGGTGCCGACGGTGGCGGCGGTGGTTTTCATGATCCCTTTGATGTCTTCCGCGAAGTCTTTGGCGGTCAGGGCGGGGGCATCTTTGAGTCCTTCTTTGGCGGCCCAGGTGGCGGCGGGCGCGGAGGACGCCGCCGAGATGGCCCCCAGCGCGGCAGTGACCTGCGTTATGGCATCGAAATCACGCTGGAAGAAGCCGCCAGCGGAACCGAGCGCGAAATCGAATACGACCGCCAAAACCAGTGCAAGCAGTGCAACGGCAGCGGCTCTGCCAGCGGCAGCGGGCGCAAAACCTGCCGCACCTGCGGTGGGGCCGGGCAGGTCATCGCTGCACGCGGCTTTTTCCAGATCCAGCAGACCTGCCCTGACTGCCACGGCAGCGGAGAAGTCATCAGCGACCCCTGCAAAAACTGCTCTGGCACCGGACGCAGCCGTGAACACACCAAACTGCGCGTCAAAATCCCAGCGGGCATTGAGGATGGCTCCCGCCTACGCTCCAC
>JAIWOJ010000277.1 GCA_020216965.1 Prosthecobacter sp. | reverse complement strand
GGTCTGAGGGGCGCTACATCGGTTTTGACATCTCTCTGCGCACCTTTTTAGCCGCTGTGGAGAATCCGCATAGCGTGCTGTACACGGAGAATTTGACCGGCAAGGTCTCCAACGCGGCTGCCTATTACGGCAGCGTATGTTCTGCCTACACTAGCTACGCACTCGGCTGCGGCATCTGGGAAGTCAGCCGCCGTTATGGGCCCCCTGTGGGGAAGGGCATTGTTCTGGTGGAACCCCAAGGCGCAGAGGCGGCTCAGGTAGGTGACGTGATCTACACACCTCATGCAACGGAGAGCTCAGGCTCGCATGTAGAGATGATTACCGCCGTGACACGCGATGCCGCAGGCCATGTCATCTCTGTGCGCATTGAGGAAAGTCGCCCGCCCACCACAGCGACGACTGAGCGCAGCGCGTCTGCCTTCAATGCACATCTAGCCACGCGCAACAAGCAGCTCCTGCGCATTACGGATCGAGATGCCTGGCGCGGCACCAACTGCGCTGAACCCCTGCTTTTTCCTAACTACGAAGCCGATGCCATGCCGCCAAACATCAACCGTGCCCTCTTGCTGGACCTGGGAGACTGGGTGCCTTACGCCAAAAACAGCCCCGTCAAATTTCACATCATGGACCGCGATCAGCAGGGCGTGCGCGCGCTCGTCATCCAGCGCGCTGGCAAGACGGTAGAGGAAATCTCCACAAATAAACCCAGTTTGCATGAACGGCGCTTTGTAAACTGTGGCGACTACACAGCTCACGTCATCCATGCCGACGGAAGCACCAGCCAGCAGTGCCAGTTTGCCGTATGCGATTTAGCGCTGAACCTACCTCAGGAGAGTGTGCCCCTCGAAGGCGGCTGGCAGGTGCGGTTTAGCACAGAGAATATCAAACCCATCGCCATCTACCTCTGGAATGAAGCCGATAGCTATGGACGCCATCCACTTTTTCTCCAAAAGCAGGAACAACAAGCGGGTGTAGTCACCATCCCCCGAGGGCTGCTTACAAAGCCGGGCAAACTGCAAGTATGGCTCATCGCTGAGCATCCGCTAGGCCGCCTCAAGCTACGCAAAGACATCACCACCATCCCCTGAGCGGCGCTCCATCGCTCAGGCCCATGTCCTGAATCAAATGCCATTGCCAGACGCGTTTAAACACAGCCAAAGCTTCACCAGGCACCTCTGCCGCATCGCGGCCATCGCCGTTAGCTCCATGGCAGCGGCCCACGACCTCTCCTGGCCTCTTTTTCAGGCACTGCAAAACCGCGCAGAGATGCAGATGATCGCCTCAGGGGTCTCGCTTTCCGCGCTGGCCGCGCCCTTACCGGAAGGCGCGCCGGTGTGCAAAGTGAAGCTGCGCCTGCTTGATGCTGCCACGGGTCAACCGCGTGCCGGGCTGGTGCGTGTGCTGCGTGCGGACGGAACGGCTTTGCCACTCAGCGGCCTCATCTCCCACGGCACTGCCCTGCCGCGAAATCATCCCGCGCGCGCATGGCACGCGATTTTGCACGAAGGCACACTCACCCTGCCGCGTGAAGCATGGCGCATCGAGGCCATCGGCGGGCTAGAGACGGAGATGGCAGCGCTGGCGCTCGATTTGCGCGACAAGGAAAAGGCTGAGGCCTCGCTGCCGCTCACGCGCTTTGCCGATGCCGCCGCGCAGGGCTGGCGTGCAGGCAATACCCACCTGCACCTGCGCTATCTCTCACGCGGACAGGCGGAACAATACCTGCGCACCCTCCCGCGCGCTGATGGGCTAGAGATGATGTTCGTCAGCTACCTCGAGCGTGCGAAGGAAGATGCGCGCTACATCAGCAACCAGTTCACTGCGGAGCAAATCCGCGCGCTCAGCGGCGAGGGCGTCACCTTTGGCTGGGGGCAGGAGATGCGGCACAACCTAGGCGCGGGTGGCGAAGGCTACGGCCACGTCATGCTCCTCAATCTGCGCGCACTCGTGCAGCCAGTCAGCATCGGCGCTGGCATCACCGGCGCGGGGCATGATTTCCCGCCGTTGCGGCCTGGCCTGGAGAAAGCGCGCGCCCAGGGCAGCAGCGTGCTCTGGTGCCACAATGCGTTTGGCTTTGAGGATGTGCCCTCTTGGCTCGCGGGCCTCATCCACGCGCAGAATATCTTTGATGGCGGCAGTGTCGGCAGCTATGCGCAGTCCTTTTATCGCTACCTGGACATCGGCCTGCGCGTGCCCTTCAGCACCGGCACGGATTGGTTCATCTACGACTTTGCCCGCGTCTATGCCCGCCCTGAAGGCACCCTCACCGAGCAAAGTTGGCTGGACGCACTCGCCAAAGGCCGCAGCTTCATCAGCAACGGCCCGCTGCTCGACTTCACCGTGAATGAAGCGCACATTGGCGATACCCTCGACGTGACCCAGGCGCGCCAGCTCGTGCTGAAAGGCCGCGCCACGGGCAGGCATGATTTTCAGCGCATCGAAGTCATCCACAATGGCGAGGTCATCGCCCAGGCCGCAAGCCGCAAGGTGGGCGGGCACTTCGAAGCGGACCTCACCCACACGCTCATAGCCGATGCGCCTGGCTGGCTCGCCCTGCGCCTGCCTAGCCGCAGCGCGCCTGTGCAGGAAAACGACCCGCGCAACGAATGCGGCGAAGTCATCTTTGCCCACACCAGCCCCATTTACCTCGCCAAAAACGGCCAACTCCGCCACGACCCCGCTGCAGCCCAATCGCTGCTCGAAGACCTCGCCAAAGCTCGCATTGAGATCGAAGCAAAGTGCAAGTTTGCTGACGACGCGCAAAAAGCGGAAGTCATCCGCATCTACAAGGTGGCAGAGGCATTTTTGCACAGAGAAAACCCCGCCACGAAATGACATAGCGGCCGCACTGCTAGGAGCACCATCAAGGCAGCAAACGGATGGCGCAGGTTCATGGATTTTGGGTAGCGTGAAGCGGCGCGCTAGAAAGATCCGCATCAAGCCCGCGCAGGTGTTTGTCAAAGAAGGCGCGGATGCGCTCCGGCATTTCAGGAGCCTGTGGACCATGGCCTCCATCCAGGATGGGGATGAGCAGCGAGGGCACTGCAGCGGCGGTGAGCGCGGCATGGAGGCGCTCGGCATGTTTGAAATCCACGCGCGGATCCTTGGTGCCATGCAGGGTGAGAAAAGGCGGATCATCCTCGCTGACATAGGTCACGGGTGAAGCGGCGAGGACTTGGTCGTGATTCTCTGCCAATGGGCCTCCGAGCAGGTCGGCCACGGCGGGATCTTCGATCACGGGTGCGCCGTCCTTGAACATGAGCGGCAGGGTGAAATCCTGCGGTCCCCACAGATTGACCACGCAAGAGACACGACTGCTCTGCGCGGTGTATTCGCCGAGGTCGCCCTCAAGCGCCTGCACTCCACCGCTGGTGCCGAGCAAGGAGACGAGATGCCCGCCCGCCGAACTGCCCATGACGCCGACGCGCTCAGGATCGAGGCCAAACTTTGCCGCATTGCCGCGAACCCAGCGGATGGCGGCCTTGGTATCGTGAATCTGCGCCGGCCATTTTGCCTCGCCGCTGAGCCGGTAACTCACGGTGACACTCGCGTAATCGCCGCTGCGCACGAAGTTTAGCACCTTGCTGGCGGAAAACACCCGATCCTCGCGCGCCCAGGCACCGCCGTGGATGAAGACGATGACAGGCAGCGGCTTTTCGCTCTTGCGTTCCTTGGGAAGGAAAAGGTCGAGCCGCTGCTTGGGATTGTCGGTGCCTGCATAGGCTTGATCGAAATGCGCCATGACAGGCAGCGCGGCGATTTGCCTTTCCAGCTGCTGACGCGGGGCGGTGAGGTCTTCCGCCAGCGCGGATAAGGCGAAGGTGAGGAAGATCGAGAAAGCGATAAGGGGTTTCATGCGCGGCTCAGTTTCCTGAAACGGCGAAGCGGGAACCATCGTGCATTGACTCCTTCGTCGGCTGCGCGATCTCCGGGAGGTCCGGCGGCGTGGTGCCAGTGGGCACGGCGAGTCGATCCAGCGGATAGAGATCGAAGTATTTTTTGCGGCGCGATCAGCGGCAGATGGCGTTGAAGGATTTCATCGTGCGTTTTCAGTCCTGCTCTTCAAATGCTCGAAATACCAGCGGATGCCGCGATCGTCAGGGGTTCCTTTTCCGCCGAGGTCAAAGCGGACTTTCGCGTCCGGTTCAGTGCTGGCCTGGAGCCAGGGAGAGCTGTGGAAAAAGAGGAAGTGACCGGGCGTCTGGAGCGCCTCGTCAATGGCGCGGTAGTGCTGCTGCTTGGCCTCATCCGAATACACCCCGGCGGGCCGGTGCTCCCGCGTCCACGCGCCGAAAAGCTCGACGTTGACGATGGGCTTGGTGATGCCTGCCTCGCGGTAGCGGGTGGCGAGTTCGGCAGGGCTGGGCTCGGTTTTATTGTGGTCGTAGAGCAGCGCGTCCACCTCGGGCGCGCGTCCGAG
>JAIWOJ010000276.1 GCA_020216965.1 Prosthecobacter sp. | reverse complement strand
GAGCGTGGCACCGAGGTTGGTGATGGGATTGGCGGGTGGGTTGGGGCCCTGGGGTGTATTGTCGCGTAGGATGTAGGCGGGCACTGGTTGATTGGCGTAATTCTCAAGCCGGGTCAGATCCAGCACGCCTGTCTGGGCAGCTACCGTGCTGGCAGCACACCAAAAAAGAAAGCAGTGGGGAAGGGCCGTATTCATGGCAGTAGGATGCACTGCCTGAGTGTGATGCGTTCAGTGCTAGCAGCCCATCAACTTTACCCCCGCTTAACAAAAAAGCGGCCAACCACCTGTCTTGGCAATCATTCTGATCGTGGCTGTGCTTCCAGCCATTTGAGAGCTTGCTCACGGGTGTTTAACACCCCCTCAAGCTGTGCGTCTTGCGCTTTGCGCAGCAGTGCCCCAAACGCTTTGCCAGGCTGCCAGCCTCGTTCGAGGAGGTCGCGCCCGGTGAGCAGGGGTTGGGGAATGATTGGCGTTTGGGCAAACTCCGCTGCTTTTTCCTGCATGTAATGGTAATTCTCTAGGTTGCCGTTTGAGCCCAGGCAGTCCACGCGGTGCAGGGCTAGCTCATCTTGCCAGGTGGGGCGCGCCATCATCCGGCGCAGTGTGCTTTTGCGCATTTTTTTCACGTCTTTAAAGACCATGTGGTGCTCCACGGCGGTGCAGGTGGCCTCAATGACATCATTGGGAAATCGCAAGCGCCTGAGGATGCCCTCCGCCATCTCCGCGCCGAGCTTATCATGGCCGTTGAAGCGAATGCGGCCTGTTTCATCCACGGCAAAGGTGGCTGGCTTTGCAATGTCATGCAGCAGCACACTCAGCACGAGAGGCAGGGAGGCATCTTGAGGCAGATGGCTCAGCATCAGCCGGGTGTGGATGAACACATCTCCCTCCGGATGCCATTGCGGCGGTTGTTCGACACCCCTGAGTGCTAGGATTTCTGGCAGCACCTGCGCCATGAGTCCACTCTGCACCAGCAAATCGAAACCGCGCACCCGTGCTGGGGCAGTGAAGATGCGGATCAATTCATCCCGGATGCGCTCGGCACTCACCGTCAAGAGGTTGGGCGCATGGGTCACGATGGCCTGCCAGGTCAGCGGCTCGATTTCAAAACCGAGCACGGTGGCAAAGCGCACGGCACGCAGCAGCCGCAGACGATCCTCCTGAAAGCGCTGAGCAGGCTCGCCTATGGCGCGCAAGACACGTTTTTCTAGGTCAGCCAATCCCCCGACATAATCGATCACCCGCCCTTCGATGGGATCGCGGAAGAGCCCGTTGATGGTGAAATCCCGCCGCTTGGCATCCTCCTCAGCGGTCGAAAAGATTACACTCTCTGGCCTGCGTCCATCTTGGTAGCTGCCGTCGGTGCGAAAAGTGGCCACCTCCACCTGCTGCCCATGCAGCCTCACAACGACGACACCAAAATGCGCTCCTACGGTCAGCGCGCCTGGGAAAAGCTGCACCACCTGACCCGGCGTCGCGCTGGTAGCCACGTCATAGTCCTTGGGCTGCCTGCCCAGCAATTCATCCCGCACACAGCCACCTGCCAGCAGTGCCTCGTGACCTACTTGGCGCAGTTTGCAGATGATCTGGGTGGCAGTCTCGAGCATGGCCATGGGTGCCTAAAGCGGAGCCTGTAGGGCGGCGCAACCGCGATTCCATGGGCAAAAGCTCCTCAAGGTGTGATGCGTGCGCCAGCTTTTTTAAGCTCTTCCACGAGCTGCTTGGAAGCATCACTGAGTGGGCATTCGGTAAGGAAGATCTGGCAGTAAGGAGCCCATTCGCGGGCACCATCGTTGTCTTTTTTCCAGGCGCGGTGCAGGGGGGCGATGTCGGTGACTGGGTTTTTATCGAGAAAGAGAAACTGCAGCTCAGTGAGGGGCTCTAGAGGGGTGAGGTCAGCCACTTGATTGCCTTTCAGGGAGAGCATGGAGAGCCATTTCATCTGGCCGATGCCATCGAGTTTGGCGACTTTGTTGCCATCGAGATAGAGGGTCCAGACTTTCGGTAGCTTGAAGAGTGGGCTGGGATCGGTGATCTGATTGCCAGCCAAATAGAGGGAGTTGAGGGCGGGTATGCCACCGAGGGCGGAGACGTCGGTCACCTTGTTGTTGGTGAGCTCAATGTACTGGAGCGCTTTGCAGCCTGCCAGGGGGCTGATGTCGGCCACTTGGTTGTTGCCCAGATCAATGAACTGGAGGCGCTCTAGCCCCTTGAGCGCAGCGACGCTGGTGATCTTGTTATCTGGAAGGGTGAGGGAGGCGAGCGCAGTGCATTTTTCCAGACCTGTGAGGTCGCTGATTCCCATGCCCCGTCCTTCAATGATGGCGACGGTGGCCACATCCTCAGCCGTGAGAGGTTCTTGGTTGTCGCGCTTGGCGAAGACTTGCTTACGCACAGCAGCCTCGAGCGCTTTATCTTTGAAAACCGATACTGGCTTGGGCGGAGGCGGTGGTGCGGGTTTGGCTGCGTTCTCGGCGGGTTTTGTTTCAGGTTTGGGGGCAGGTTTTGGCTCGGCTGGCTTGGGGGCAGGATCAGTGGTTGCTTTCGGGGCTGCTGGGGTGGGCGCAGGAGCGGGTTTGGGGGCAGCTTCCGCAGGCTTTTCGGCCGGGGCTGGGGTTTTGGGCGGCTCTGCCTTTGCTGCAGGAGCTGGCTGGGCTGGCTGAGGAGGAGCCGTAGGTGTGGGGGGGGCCTTTGCCGTCTCCGCAGGCTTGGGTGCGGTGGCAGCGGGGGCTGCCGGTTTGGTGTCCTGGGCGGTCAGGCTTGTGGCAGACAGGAGGAGGATGAGGCTGGCTGGGAGGGGCTTCATGTCTGGAGTGAAGGAGGGCTGCGCGACTATACGGAGAAACCGCACCATTTTTCCGTGCCAATCTTGGCTTCTGGAGGGTCGAGGGAGCGACAGCTCAGCCAAAGACCTCGTCCACGTTCACTGAGATGCCAGTGGCAGGGTCTGTCAGAACGCCACTGGTGGCACTGATGAGCGGGGCATCTTTCTGAAAAATGGTAATCACGCGCGCAAAAGGCAGCAGTAGCCAGACGCTGGGCACGCCAGCGGCGAGGAGGTCGTTGATCTTGCCTGTCATCTCCTCGATCGTCTGGCTAGGGGAAATGATTTCTACAGCGATTCTTGGCGGGAGCGTTACCCAGGTCTGATGGCGGATGGAGTTCCATTCCTCTTGGGTGTAAAGGCAGATATCGGGAACAGTTCTCCGGCCCTCCAATTCTAGATTCAATTCGCTCAGGGCAACAAAGCCTTTCGATTTTTTGAATTCAGAACCGAGGTTCAACTGACAATAAGCATGTTCAGGTCCAGGCATGGGTTTGCCCCTTTCTTGCAGATAAGCTGCAGCCACGTCTTTGACGACGGGCTGCGGTTTTTCGGGTTCGAGGATTCCTGCCGACATAGAGAAAGGTTAGCCTGGGTCAGCGCGCGTGGCAATCAGGGATGTCTGGCTGTGGTCAGACGAGCATGAGCGCTGGGTTTTCCAGGAATTTGCGCATTTCCTGGAGGAAGGTGGCGGCCACGGCACCGTCCACGACGCGGTGGTCCCCACTGAGACCAATCCACATGCGCTGGCCTGGGACGATGTGCCCCTTGTCATCTACCACCGGCACCTTGCGAATGCCGCCGACAGAGATGATGGCGGCTTGAGGAGGATTGATGATGGCGGAGAATTGATCAATGCCGTAGGCACCGAGGTTGGAGACGGTGATGGTGCCGCCAGCGAAGTCATCGGGGCTGAGTTTTTTGTTCTTTGCCTTGCCAGCTAGGTCCTTCACGGCGGCGCTGATCTCTGCCAGGGTCTTTTTCTCGGCCTGCTTTATGACCGGGGTGACGAGGCCGTCATCGATGGCAATGGCCACGCTGAGACCGACGGATTTGTACTTCACGATGGCGTCACCATCCCAGGCGGCATTGATGGCGGGCTGGGCTTGGGCGGCGCGGATCACAGCTTTGAGGATGAAGTCGTTGACGGTGTACTTCACGCCACCGGTTTTCTCGGCGCTGGCATTGAGATGCGCGCGGAAGTCCATGAGCGGGGCAGCATCCACCTCAATCTGCAGGTAGAAGTGCGGGATCTGGGTTTTCGAGGCCAGAAGGCGCTCGGCGATGATGTTGCGCATCGTGCTGGTGGGGGTGCGCTCGTCCTCGGGGCCGTAGCTGGGCCGGATGGCTGGGGTGGCAACTGCGCGGCCTGCGCTGCCACCGGCAGGGGCATTTTCGACATCGGCCCGCACAATGCGTCCGCCGGGACCGGTGCCGGTGAGGGTGGTCAGGTCCACGCCTTTTTCAGCGGCGATCTTTTTGGCTAGCGGGCTGGCTTTCACGCGCACATTGCTGGCGGCGGCTGCACGGCGTGCGGGCTGTGGCGCGGTGGGCAGGCGGGGGCCGGGTGCGGAGACTTTCTTGGTGGAACCCGCCGCAGG
>JAIWOJ010000275.1 GCA_020216965.1 Prosthecobacter sp. | reverse complement strand
TTCTGCTGCTTGTGCGGTAAAAGATTCCCCTGAGCGCACGGCAGAGTTGGCCGCCTTTGCCCCGGTGCAAGCCGTGCTGGAGGCAAATTGCGTCCACTGCCATGGAGACAACCGCCTTTCCACCATGCCATCCATCCACGATAGCCGCGCTCTTGCCGCCCTGGTGCGGGCAGGAGGCTGGATCACGCCAGGCAAGCCAGAGGCCAGTCGTTTTTATCAAGTGGTCTCCTTTCCTGACGAGGTGCCAGGAGCCATGCCACCGACAGGCCATGCCATCCGCGCGAAAGAACGCCGTGTGCTCAAAGATTGGATCACCCAGGGGGCCAAGGTGCCTGCCGGAAAACGCGTGTTTGTGCCCAGGGGCCAGATGCCAAGATCGGTTTGAGGCACAGGGTTTGGCAAAAAGTTGGTTTTACAGATATTTTAGCTTTCTTGAACATTAGGAATGGGATAAGGTTGCCTCTTAGCAACCTTTCCTCTCCTCCCATGACCAAGCTGGCTTTCGTTCTCGAAGATGGCCGTGAGCTCCAGGTGCCGCTGGCGGCTGATATGCCCCTGGGCCGCCTCATTGAGGTCACGGCGGCTGTCCATGAAACAGAGCGCCTGCATGAGCAGCGGGTGCGCCATCTAGAGCAGATCAGCAGTGAGCATGACGGCATGGCCGCACGGCTCAGTGAATTGACGGCAAAGCACCACGATCTAGCTGCGGAGGTTCATTTGCTGCAAGCTCAGGAGTTTGAAGCCCGCCGGGAACTGGCCGACCTATCCTCCCGCCTCGCAGAGACCTTAGCTGCCACGCAAAAGCTCGCAGGCAGGCGTGTGATGGAGGAGGAGCGGCTCATCCACCTAGAGCAGCGTGCCGAAGAGCTCAGCCAAAAGGTCATGCAAGCCACGGGCACATTGACCGCCCGCCAAGGGGAGCTGGAGGCCGCGGAGCGTGCTCTCTATCGCGCCCAATGGCACCTTTTTCAAAATGAGCAGCAGCGTGAGGCCAGTGAATGCGCGCTGGCGGAGACCCTGGATGCTCTCGCCGCAGCGCGGCATGAATGGCGTGTCACGGAGCACGAACAGCAGACCCTCTCCGAGCAAAATCGAGCCCTTTGCCAGTCCATCGCCCAGGCTGAACAGCGGCTCGCAGATGCTCAGGCGCGACTGGAAACGCTGAACCATCGCCTCACCGACCTCGAAGCCCGCCACGCGGCTGCCTCCCACCTCTGCCAGGGTCAAGAAACAGCGCTCCTTGCCTCCACTCAACAGCTTGAGAGCACCCAGGCGGAATTGCAGGACACCTCGGATGCCATCGCAGCGCGCAGGGCAGAACTTCATGCCTTGGGCCTAGAGATGGAAGCCAGGCAGAGCCAGCTCCAGCAGGCAGGAAACCAACTGATCGAAGTGCGTAGCCGCATCGAAAGCAGCCTGCAAAAGCTTACCCAAACCCAGGCGCAGGAGTCCAGCGCCCAAGTCCAGCTCGCAGCCACCCAGGCCAGGCTTTCCCTCACGACCCAGAGGCTCGCAGAAGCCACCCAGCGGCTGGAAGACACCGAGTCAGCGAATGCAGAGGCCAGCGACCACCTGGCTGGACTGCATGAGGAAAGCCGCAGCACCCAGGCCCTGCTAGAGCGCCTCAGGCAGGTCATTGAGGAATGTGAACCCCGGCAGCAAACGGCGCTCAGCCAACTTGCTGCTACTGAGCAGTGCATTGAGCGGCTCCATTCCACCTTGCAGGAAAAAGAAGCCGCCCGCACCGCCCTGCAGACGGAGCTCGACGTGCTCAAAACCAAGATCAAGGAAGCGGAACACCGCTTGCAAGCCCAGCAGAGCCAAGAGACCGCAGCCATCCAGCATATCCAAGACCTCGAAAAGCAGCAACAGAGGCTCCAGGAGAGCCTAGCAGCCCTGCACGCCGGAGAAAAAATCGAGCGCGCACGTTACGAAGAACTGCGCGACCTAGCACAGACCGCTGCCAAAGAAAATGCGGCTGAAAAGGAAGCGCTCACGAGCCGCCTCGAATGTGCGCGCCAAGAGTTGGCTGATCTCGAGACAAGGATGCAAGCCTTCGAGAGCTGGGCCGCGCGCGTCTCCCAGGCTGCGCAGTGGGTAGCCTCCGCGCAGCAGGACGCACCCGCCGCCGCGGCACAGGCCAGAAATGAGCTGGAAATCTCCCTCGCCGGACTGCGCCACCTTTTGAACCAGCGCACAGCCAGCCCTGGGCCTGCCCATGCACCCGTGGCCGCTGGCCTTGCTCAGGATGGCAGCGACCCCGCCCTCCTTTCCTCCCGCATGAACCGCTTGCGCGAAAACATTCAGCGGGAAGAGGCCCGCCTTCAGCAACTCCAGCGCGAGCGTGCTAGGCTAGAGGCCCGCCCACGCGGCACCGGCCCCCTCCAGGCAGCCCCTGCCCTGCGTGAAAAAGACCAGAAGCTCGAGGAAAAAATCCGCCTCAACGAAGCCCGCCTGGAGCTGCTGGAGGCCCGCTTGCGCCGCGGTCTAGAGGATGAAAAGCGCCAAAAAGAAAAGCTCGCCACCCTCGCTCAGCAACTGGCTGAGATGCGCGCTAGGTTCAGCGCCAAGCCTGTGCTCGTGTCCGCCTAATGGGTGGATCCCAGTTCCGCAGAAATCCGGCATGTGCGCGCAGTTTCCTTGGCTGGCATCGCTAGGACAATTCCTGGATCTTTCTAGACAACCGCCCCCAGGCGCTGCCATCTCTTTCCCATGACACACCGCCTTTCCGCCCTCCTCCTCACCAGCCTGCTCACCTCCGCCCCTGCCCAGCAGCCGCAGGATGCCCATCACGCGCCCAAGCCCGCCGAGGCCAAGCCGGATAAGCCCGCCGAGCCCGCCCCCAAGAAAGAAGACAAGAAGGACGAGAAACCCGAAAAAACCGCCACCACAGAGCACAGCATCACCCTGGGCGGTCAAAAGATCGACTACACAGCCACCGCTGGCACCCTGCCACTCAAGGATGCGGAAGGGAAGACGACGGCAGAGATCTTTTACATCGCCTACATCCGCAAAGGGCAGGAGGATCCCGCCAAGCGCCCGCTCACCTTTTCCTTCAATGGCGGTCCCGGCTCCTCCTCCGTCTGGATGCACATGGGCCTGCTGGGGCCGAAGCGCGTGAAGCTGCGCGATGACGGCTTTGCCGTGCCGCCGCCTTATGAACTGGTAGAAAACGAGCACAGCCTGCTGGATGAGACCGACCTCGTCTTCATCGACCCCGTCGGCACCGGCTACAGCCGTGCTGCCAAGCCGGATGAGGCGAAAAACTTCTTCGGCGTGAATGAAGACGCCAAAAGCATCGGCGAGTTCATCCGCCTCTACATCACTCGCCACTCCCGCTGGCCCTCGCCCAAGTTCCTCATCGGTGAAAGCTACGGCACCACCCGTGCCGCTGCCCTCAGCGGCGAGCTCATGCGCACCCATCGCATGAACCTCAATGGTCTCATGCTCGTCTCCACCGTCCTAAACTTCCAGACCGTCTGGGGCGGCGAGGGCAACGACCTCCCCCACGTCCTCTACCTGCCCAGCTACGCAGCCACCGCCTGGTATCACCAAAAACTGCCCGCCGACCTCCAGAAAAAGCCCCTCCCCGAAGTCCTGGCAGAGGCTGAAAAATTCGCCTCTGGCGATTACAATCAAGCCCTGCTACTCGGTGCCGCTTTGCCCGCGCCCGAGCGCGCCAAAATCGTCAAGCAGATGGCCCGCCTTACCGGCCTATCGGAGGCGTTTGTTGATGCCTCCAACCTCCGCGTGCCCCTCTTCCGCTTCAATGCCGAGCTACTGCGCAGCAAGCGCCTCGTCACCGGCCGCTTTGATAGCCGTTACACCAACTACGTCCGCGATCCCGTAAGCGAAGGTGCCGAGAGCGACCCCAGCGCTGATGCCATCTTTAGCGCCTTCGCCTCCACCTTCCACCACTACATCCGCCACGATCTCAAGTTCGAGGATGACCGCCCCTACCACATCCTCGCCGGCGTCGGAAAATGGAACTGGAACGCTGAAAACAGGTTTGCCGACCTCAGCGAAGTCCTCGCCGAAAGCATGACTGCCAATCCCTACCTCAAGGTCCACGTCTCCAACGGTTACTTTGACATGGCCACACCCTACTTCGCCAGCCGCTACACCTTCAACCACCTCCGCGTGCATCCCGACCTCATGAAAAACATCACCCAGGACGACTACACCGCCGGCCACATGATGTACCTCAACCTCCCCGACCTGAAAAAACAAAAAGCCGACCTCGCCCGCTTCCTCCGCGCCGCCTGTGCCCGCTGACTTGCAACCATCGCCACCGCGCTCCAAGACGCTCCGCGCCGTTCATGCGTCCAGAGCCTCGCGGCAGCGTCTTGGCTCAGCCGTCAAAGCAGGTCTCTCTGGAAACGAGCTGTGCCCGGCAGGCGCGGAGCGTCTTGGAGTGCGCGCGGC
>JAIWOJ010000274.1 GCA_020216965.1 Prosthecobacter sp. | reverse complement strand
GACTGGAGTTCAGATGTGTATGTTGATGAAGAGCAGGACCATCAGCAGCGCCCCGCCGGGCAGCGGGATGGGGACGATCATGCCCCAGAGGTTCCAATCGTGTATGAGGAACCACGACTCGAAATATTTGGCCTGACTGTCGAGCAAACCGATGTCTTTCTGAGACAGGGTGCCGAGGTAGGTAATGATCAGCAAGAAGCTGAGGACGACGATGGCTAGCCCATAGGAGGACAAGAGATCAAAAATCTGACGTGGGAGACTTTTTGCAGCGGCGGACATAGGGCTGGATGGAGGGGGGTTATTGGCCTTGCGGCATACGCAGGCGGAGCGAGGAAACGAATTGGTCAAACGCTTGGCTATTGGCTTCGACGAGGTCCTTTGGACCCACCATTTTGACGAAAAGTCCGGCCTCGCCCATGGCGGCGACGATGCCCAGCATCTTGTAGTCAGCCTTGGCCTCCGTGGCACCGACGCTGGTGTAGGCTCCATCGAGGCTCACAAAGGTGCCCTCAATGCCCATGAGGGACTTTTTGGGCATCTTGGCTAGCTCTTCCTCGGTGATTTCAGGCTGCCCCATCTGCTTGCGCCAGCGGTTGACATTCGCCAACACGCCGCCTCCGCCGCCGGGCAAGAGGGAGAGGTAGCACTCCCCTTCGCGGTTGGCACCAAAGCTCAGGTTCACAGGCCGCATCTGGCTGCGCTCTGCCTGGGACCAGCCCTCCGGCGTCTGCCAGATGAGGCGCTCATCGCCGAAACGCTCCTGGGAATAGGCTCCGATCTTGGGCTTGGCTTCATACTGAGAGATCTCCCGGCTGTGGGTGATCTCCATGCGCGGGGAGACGCGGTCACAGGCAACCAGGGCGGTGACTAGCAGCAGGCAGGCGGCCACCTGGCGGCAGGCATATCGAGAGAGGGGCACGATCATGAGAGGGGGTTGGGGGGAAAGTGGAGACCCTGGCGGGTTGAGGTCCACTACTGGAAACGCCAGAAATCACGCCAGTGAAATCGGAAAACTGCAAAAAAGCTACGCAGGGGTGAGAGCAGCCCATTTCTCAGCTAGGAATTCTCAGGTGCAACGGCGTGTCTCCTGCTTCATTAGCGCTTTCTGTCACATGCCCATCGTCCCAGACAATCCCGTCCTGAGCCTAGGCCCGCACCTCACCCCGGAAGGTGTGTTTTTCACGGTCTATTCCCGCCATGCGACGGCCCTGGATCTGTGCCTCTTTGACCCTGCGGATGCTACCCGCGAAGTGAGACGGGTGCGGATGGAGCGCGGTGAGCGCGATCATTGGCAAGTCTTTGTGCCTGGCGTGGGCTCTGGCCAGCCCTACGGCTACCGTGCCCATGGTCCCTGGATGCCGCACAGCGCCTTGAGATTCAATGCCAACAAACTTCTGCTCGATCCCTACACCCGCGCAGTGATCGGCAAGCCAGATGGCAGAGCATCCATGCTCAGCCCTGAGGGACCCGGCTTTTTCCCCGGTGCCCATGACAATGGCCCGGAGGCACTCAAATCCGTCGTCATCGAGGGCCGCTACGAATGGGGAGAGGATCGCCCACCACGCATCCCCTGGCGGAACTCCGTGATCTATGAACTGCATGTCAAGGGCTTCACCCGCCTGCACCCTGAGCTACCGCCCGAGCTACGCGGCACCTATGCTGGGCTGGCCCATCCCGCAGTGACTGGCTATTTGAAAAGCCTGGGCGTCACGGCAGTGCAGTTGCTGCCCGTCCACCAGCACTTGGATGATCAGTTTCTCCTAGAAAAAGGGCTGACCAACTACTGGGGCTACAACACGGCGGCCTTCTTCGCCCCGCATTCTGAGTATGCGGCGGATGCCACGCCAGAGGGGATGGTGCGCGAGTTTAAGGACATGGTCAAAGCGCTCCATGCCGCTGGCATCGAGGTCATCCTAGACGTGGTTTATAATCACACCTGTGAAGGGGATGAACGTGGCCCGATGCTGATGCTGCGCGGCCTGGATGACAGGCTCTATTACCGGCATGACTTTGACGAGCACGGGGCCAACTACCTGAACATCACCGGCTGCGGCAATGCGGTGGACTCCTCCAGCCCGCCTGCGCTCCGGCTCATCCTCGACAGTCTGCGCTACTGGGTGACGGAGATGCATGTCGATGGCTTCCGCTTTGACCTAGCCGTGACGGTCGCACGCGATGAAAAGCACGAATTTGACGCCCGCTGCCAGTTCCTCGCCGCCGTCTCTCAAGATCCAGTGCTCTCAGGCGTCAAATTGATCGCTGAGCCCTGGGACATCATGCGCTTTGATAGCTACCAAGTCGGCGCTTTCCCCGAGCCCTGGCGAGAGCTCAACGGCAAATACCGAGACGCCGTGCGGCGCTTTTGGGCAGGTGAAGACGGTAGCACGGCCGACTTTGCCAAACGCTTCTGCGGCAGCCAGGACATTTATGGCGGCAGCCAACGGCCTGCGCTCAGCAGCATCAACTTCATCACCAGCCATGACGGCTTCACCCTCCTGGACCTCGTCAGCTACGCCAGTAAGCACAACGAAGCCAATGGCGAGGAAAACCGCGATGGCGACAACCATAACCACAGCATCAGTTGCGGCGTGGAGGGGCCTACCACGGACCCCCGCGTGAACCAGTTGCGCGCCCGCCTGCGCCGCAGCCTCATGGCCACGTTGCTCACCTCCGTCGGCGTGCCTTTCATCACCGCTGGAGACGAGCGCGGTCGCACCCAGCGCGGGAACAACAACGCCTACTGCCAAGACAACGAAATCAGTTGGCTCAACTGGGCTGCCTGTGATGAAGAAATGCTCTCCTTCACCCGCCAGATGATCGCTTTCCGCGCCCGGCATCCTGAGTTTCATCGAGCGGATTTTTTTGATGGCAAATGGAGCCCTGTCACCGGCCTGCCTGACGTGGCCTGGCTCGACGGTGCCGGTGGCCTCCTCAGCCACGATCAGTGGCATGATCCCGGACGTGCCTGCTTTGGGGCTCTCATCTCCGGTCATCCCCCCCAGGTGCTCATCTTCAATCGCAGCCCCCTCGCCTGCGATTTCACCCTGCCAGGCACCGCAGAGACGCTCTGGACACTCGTCTTTGACACTGGAGAGACGCCCGCCTTTCCTACGGAGTTACTGCCCCCACTGGTGGGGGGGACCGCTTTCCCTGTCAATGGTCACAGCCTCGTCTGCCTGCGTGTCAGCAGCGGTGGGATCGGGCTGACACGCGTGTGACCCGGAGGCTGCCCCTTTTCCAGGGAACAGCGGCATTCCAGCCCCTAAAAAACCGG
The DNA here is from genome assembly GCA_020216965.1 of Prosthecobacter sp. Lineage (GTDB taxonomy): Bacteria > Verrucomicrobiota > Verrucomicrobiia > Verrucomicrobiales > Verrucomicrobiaceae > Prosthecobacter. The sequence continues at coordinate 1,152 of JAIWOJ010000274.1, read as the reverse complement.
CCTCCAGGGCAAAAAAAGCCATGAGCGCCCAGCGGCGGCGAGTGTGATTTTCTAAAAAATCTTGCCGAAACAGCAATTCTGAGCAAATATTTAATTTATCTGTATAATTAGCAAAAGGTGATAAAAGCCATGAACCCGCGCTCCCTGCTCATCGCCCTGGCCTTAGGCCCTAGCCTACTCGCTCCTCTTGGGGGCAGTGCCTACACCCCCGCAGCAGGTGCCGGACTGGGTGCCCCCCCGCAGCCGCCTCCCATGCCCCAGCCCCCCTCTTTTGCCGATCCCGCAGCGGGCAGTTACCAAGTCTCACCCACCGTGCAGGCACCTGGCCTCGGCTCGCCCTGGGCACCCCAGACGATGGCAAACCCAGGGGGTTACGATGCTGGCTACTATCAGCAGCCAGCCCAGACAAATGCCTGGGGCAGCACCATCCAGCAGAGCATGGGCTCTGGCCCCAGCATGCTGAATTACAAATACGTCGAAGCCTTTTACAAGTTCACCGACCCCAAGCGCAGCGACATGAATGGCAGCCACGGCCTAGGCGTCGCTCTCGTGATGGACTTGCCCACCATCTTCTTCCTGAAAGGAACCTTTGCCTGGAACAGCGGCAGCGGAGAGCGCACCGCCGCAGCCGCAGCCAATGCAGATTACAACCTCTCTACCATCACCATAGGCGGCGGTGCCTTCATGCCTGTGACCCAAAAACTGCACTTTGTGGCCGAGGTCGGCCTCGTCTATGCCAACTTCCAAGCTGACGGGGTGAACAAAAGCTACACCGATGGCGGCATCTACATCCGCCCCAGCCTGCGCTACCAGCTCATCGAATGGCTGGAGCTCCAAGCCGGTGTCACCGTCGCCAGCACCGATGACTACGACTCCAAAGTCATCGACCTCGGCGGCTACTTCCGCGTCTTCCCCATGTTTGACCTCAGCCTAGGAGCTGACTTTGGCGATCAAAACCGTAGCTTCCGCGCCGGCGGCCGCTTGCGCTGGTGATCCAGCCTCATCCATCCAAAAAACCTGTAAAAAAGGAACCCCAAAGGGCGCTCATTTCGCTCATTCGCGGGGTTGGGTGCCCGCCGTAGGCGCGTTTGCCAAAACGCGGGGCTTGCTCTCCTCCGTAGGCGCGTTTGCCAAAACGCGGGGGTGGGTGCT
>JAIWOJ010000273.1 GCA_020216965.1 Prosthecobacter sp. | reverse complement strand
CCCGGTTTGCCATCAAAGGTGAGGTAAGTAAGCTTCCCGCCGCCTTTGACATCAATCATCAACACTTCCGGCCCTGCGACGTTTTTGACCTCAAACACCGGTTTGCGGCCTTCATCGAGCAAATTCAACGTGAAGCCACCGAGACGCTCCGGGAAGCCCTGACGTGCCCACAGGCCGATCGTATCAATCGGCTGCGCCGAGCCCAGATCCAGCTCCCACCAGGGATTCGGCTTGTTCTCGATGGTGTGCGTCATGCCCTTGCCGTAGTTCGGGCTCTTGTCGCCATCCATCGCCCGACTCGCATCACCGCCGTGCCCGGTCGTCGATTGCGTGGCCTTGCCACCCTTCGCGATGTTTTTGCCACCACTCATCACCTCGATCTCCGCGATCTGAAGGCACTGCCGCTCCCCCGGAATCTCAATTCGGACAAAACGGGCCGGTTTGCCCTGTGCAGCAGCAGCCAGGGCGAGGAGGGAGAGAACGAGGAGGGATTTCATGGAAAAGTGGGGCGAAAATACGCAAGTGGGGCTTGGTTTTATTCGGGGGGGTGTTTGACCTTGATGACAACATTGACCGGATTGAGCGTCAATGAGGTTGGCAAGATCAATCTCGTCACTCCCTCTTATGCCTCAACAACTCTTCGACAAACACGGTGGCTTTCGGAGGCTGCATTCGTTCACACTGGCCACTATCATTCAGCTCGAAACCCTGCGTTTCTGCCGCCGCTTCCTGACACATGATCACCGCGAAGCCGATGAAAAACTCTACGACCCGAAAGGCCGCCAATACGACCAGATGACCCAGGCGGCGCGAAGCGGGCGGCAGAACATCATCGAAGGTTCGGAGCGCTCCTCGACCTCAAAGGACACGGAAATGAAACTCACCGACGTGGCACGCGCTAGCCTCAGCGAGCTGCGTGGGGACTATGAAATGTTCATCATGGATCGTGGCGAGCTGCCTTGGTCTGTTCATGCACCGGAGGCGAAGGCCGTGAATGCCATCTGTTTGGATGCGGCGGCGTTTTCCGATGACATGGTACATGAATCCGCAAAACATGCCCTGGAGCAGCGGAAAAAGTATGCCCGCTGGCTGGATGCGGACGATCCCGTGGTGGTAGCCAATGCGATGCTAATCATTCTCGGGCGCGCCCTGAACATGCTGAAAAGCCAAATCGCCGCGCAAGGCGTGGCCTTTGAGCAAGGTGGCGGCTTCAGTGAGCGCCTGACCGCGCGGCGGCTCGAACTCCGCGAGGAGCAACGCAACGCGGAGCCATCTCCGGCATGTCCGCAATGCGAAAAGCCCATGCGACGGCGAAAGTCCGCCAAAGGTGACTTTTGGGGCTGTTCGGCCTACCCGGACTGCAAAGGCACAAGGGAAATTTTACCTGATTGACCTCAGCGTCTCGTTAGCTTCTTGACGTGGTTGTTCGCGGGGATTGAATCGACCAATCCCCGCCGATATCTATCTCTGGCTTGAAGCTGGCCGCTCCACGGAAAAGCGGCCTGAGAGCACATTTCAGCACTTGCCAGGCTTTGCGGGACTCCCTAGCCTCTTGTTACATGTCTGATCCAAAAACTCCTGTGAACTGGGATGCGCTGGAAGCGAAGCCCGAATTTCGTCAATTGCTGAGCCGAAAGGCGCGCTTCATCATGAGCGCGACGGTTTTCTTTATGGCCTATTATCTGGCGCTGCCGGTGCTGGTGGGCTGGTTTCCTGAGCTGATGAAAACCCAGGTGCTGGGCAAGGTGAACCTAGCCTATGTTTTTGCGCTGTCGCAATTCGTGATGGCTTGGGTCATCGCCTTCATCTACGTCCGCAAAGCCGCTTCCTGGGATAAGGAAGCTGCGACTGTGATCCAAGATCAGCACTGATTGCACGCGGACGAGTTTTCTTCTTTTTGGCCTCCATTCTTCCTTCCAGATGTCTATCGCACTCTCCATGTTCGTCGGCTTTGTGGCGCTGACGCTGCTCATCACCTTTTGGGCTGCCCGGAAAAATACCGGTGCCAGCGCGTATTTTGCCGCAGGGCGCAGCATCACGGGCTGGCAAAACGGTCTTGCCGTGGCAGGCGATTACATGAGTGCGGCGAGCTTTTTGGGCATCTCTGGCGCGATCTGCTTGAATGGCTACGATGGCTTTATGTATTCGGTGGGCTTTCTGGTGGCCTACATCACGGTGCTGCTGATCGTGGCGGAGCCGCTGCGCAATGCGGGCAAATACACCATGGCGGATCTGTTGGCCTACCGGCTGAGCCCGCGCCCGGTGCGTGCCATGGCCTCCCTGAGCACGCTGACGGTCTCTACCTTTTACATGATCGCCCAGATGGTGGGGGCGGGGGTGATTATTGAGAAGCTGATCGGGGCCTCCTTTCACACGGCGGTGATCGGGGTGGGGGTGCTGATGCTGGTGTATGTGGTGTTCGGTGGGATGTTGGCGACGACTTGGGTGCAGATCATCAAGGCTATCTTGCTCATGGTCGGTGCTTTGATGCTGAGCGTGCTGGTGCTGAAATACCATGGCTACAGCTTAGGCGCGTTCTTTGACGCCATCACGGCGGCGACTTATGCGGGGACGGAAGCCCCCAAGAACCTCCTCCAGCCTGGGCTGCAGTATGGGGTGGCCGTGAAGGGTCCCTGGGGGCCGACGGACTTCCTTTCCCTGAGCCTAGCACTGGTGCTAGGCACGGCGGGGCTGCCGCACATTTTGGTGCGCTTTTACACGGTGCCAGATGCGAAAACTGCGCGCTCTAGCGTGGTGTGGGCGATGGCGATCATCGGGCTATTTTACATTCTGACGACGTTCTTCGGCTTTGGTGCGGCGACGATTTTGGAGAAAAGCCAGATCCTTTCCGATGGGAAGCCGAACCCGAACATGGTGGCCCCTGCCCTGGCACAGCATCTAGGCGGTGAGCTATTCTTTGCCTTCATCAGCGCGGTGGCTTTTGCCACGATCTTGGCGGTCGTCGCGGGCCTGACGATGAGCGCCAGCGCCAGCTTTGCGCATGATTTTTACACCAATGTGATCCACCACGGCAGGGAGACGAAACCTGGCCAGGAGGTCAAGGTGGCGCGCATCACCGCCTTTGTGGTGGGCGCGGTCAGCATCGGCATCGCCATTTACCTGGGGCCGAGTGTGAATGCAGCCTTCCTGGTCGGCCTGGCCTTTGCGGTGGCTGCTTCGGCGAACTTGCCCGTGATTGTGCTCAGTGTGTTTTGGAAGCGCTTCAACACGACGGGGGCGGTCGCGGGCTTGAGCGTCGGCCTGCTGTCCTCCATCGTGCTCATTTTGCTGAGCCCTAACGGCGTCTTTGGCAAGGCGGGGGCTGTTTTCCCCCTGGAAAACCCTGGCATCGTCAGCATCCCGCTAGGCTTCCTCGCCGCCTGGCTAGGCACCGTGATAACAGCGCGCGATGCGGCTGGAGAGGCGAAATTTGCTGAGTTGACCGTGCGCGCGCACACCGGGCTAGGGGCGGAGAAAGCGGTCAGTCATTGATCAGTCTGCCGCCTCTGGTTCTAGCCTGTAGAGAGCTCCATCCTGGGATAGCACGAGGGGCTCCGCCTCTGAATCTGCGACGACGAGGGTGGGGTTGAATTTATGCTCCGCGGGTCCGCGGTATAAGACCAAGCGGCGCAAAGGGCGCGCCTCTTCATCCATCTCCGGCGCCCAGACATGCCCGTAGCCCCAGTCAGCGAACAGATAAGCTCCCTCAAGGCCGTGCAATTTCTGCCCTCGATACACAAAGCCGCCGACGATGCAAATGCCCTCCTGACGGAGACGAGTGTAGGCATGGACCGGGTCTTCGTGAGCGGTGCCAGGGATCAGGGGATGCGGGTGAAAGCTGGTGGCCGCTGCCCCTTCACGGTGGCTCCAGCCGTAATTGGCCCCAGGTTTGATGAGGTTGATTTCCTCCCACAGATCCTGCCCCACATCCGCGCACCAGAGGCGGCCCGTTTTGGGGTCAAAGGAGAGCCCCCAGGGATTACGCAGCCCCAGGGCATAAATTTCATGCCGCACCACCTGAGAGGCTGTGAAGGGGTTGTCTGGCGGAATGCCGTAAGGCAGTGCGCCTGAGCGCGCATCGACATCGAGGCGCAGCACCTTTCCGTGCAGCACCCATGGGTTTTGCGCTAAGGCATAAGGGTCATCGCGCATCCCACCATCCCCTAGGGCGATGTAGAGCATCCCATCCGGCCCGAAGACCAAGTGCCCGCCCCAATGGTCCGCAAGAGGCTGCGGGATCTCCAGCAGAATGCGTTCCGTGCCAGGCAGTGCCACCGGTTTGGCTGATGTGTCCGCCCGCATCTCACTGATGACGGTGCGGCGGGGCGCATTTTGCGTGTAGCTCAGATAAAAAAGGCGGTTGCTGGCAAACTGTGGGTGAAAGGCGATGCCGTGGACCCCCTCCTCAAAAAGGAGGATGTCCTTCATGCGCTC
>JAIWOJ010000272.1 GCA_020216965.1 Prosthecobacter sp. | reverse complement strand
AAGTGCTGACCGAGTGGCGCAAGGCGCTGTGGAAAGCCGCCTTCTCCGCCCTGGAGGCGAGCTGCCCCAGCGAAACCGCCCGCCAGCAACGCGCCTACGCCCTGGCGCTGCGTGAACTGCAAAAGGCATCGAATTCAAAGACAACCAAGGAATCTCACCCCGAACCCTCCCTCCCATGAATGCTGCTGAAACTAAATCCCCCGCCGCTGGCACCACGCCAGAGGCCAATCCTTCCGCCCTGGAAAAAGAAGAGCCTGGCCTCATCCGCTTTGTTCGAGGTTTGAAGGACCGAGATGATCGCGGCGCGCTCGCCACGCTACGCGGGGCGCTCTCCAATTCCGAGGAGCGCCAAATCCGCGCCTACCCGCTGCTCGCACCTTTTGGCGGCATCCCGAGTGGCGATGCGAAGCAACGCTACCACGCCGACCTCGTGCGCATCCTCGCAGGGCTGATGACGCTGCCGAACATGCACAGCGAGCGCACAGGCAGAAACTTCGGCTATTCCTGCCGTCGGCTGCTCGGCGATGAGGAACGCAAAACCCTGGGCAAACCGGAGCAGCCTGGGCCCGTGGGACGGCGGGTCATGCACCTGCTGGCCGCCACGCGGGAGGAGGTGCTAGACCGCGTGTGCTCGCTGGCTCGGCGCATCGCCAATGCAGAGGGGAACATTGACTTTTCCATGCTTTACGAAGACCTCCGCGACTGGCGCTGGGAAGGCTCCACCAAGGCCAAGTGGGCCGCCTCATTCTGGGGAGCTGAGATCGAAGAAGATGCAAACCAAGGAGGGAACCAACAATGAGTGAGCAGGCATGTTTTCTCACGCGGGCGCTCATCAGCCATCCCACCATCGAGGCCCGCGGCATCTGGGATGCCTACACTTGGCATCAGCTCATCTGGCAGGCCTTTCCAGGCCGCGATGGGGAGGCGCGGGATTTCCTGACCCGGCTGGATGACAAGTTCGGTGCCGTGCAGGTGCTCATCGTCTCTCCACGTGAACCTGTGCGGCCCGCTTGGCTCGGCAGTCAGGATGAATGGGCCACCAAACCCATCCCCCCGAGCTATTTCCAGGCTCGGCGTTACCGCTTTCAGCTCCGGGCAAATGTGACGAAAAAGAAGGTCGCGCCCGGCCCAGATGGCCGCACCATCCGCACGGGCAAACGAATCGCCCTCACCGAGCCGAAGGACATCCTGCGATGGCTGGCGCGCAAAGGCGAGCAGAGCGGCTTTGTGATCCCAGACCTCGACGAGGTGATCCTGACCACCAGCCAGCAGCATTTCCGCAAAACACCGCGCCACGGGCAGGCCATGCAGGGCAAGCACGGCACCGTGGACTTCACTGGCACGCTGGAAGTTCGCGACCCCGCCCTCTTCCACACTGCTTTCCGCCAGGGACTCGGCAGCGCCAAAGCCTTCGGCTTCGGCCTGCTCGTGCTGGCTCCCACCGCCTGACCTTTTCCAACATCCATCCAACGCACAAAACCAAACTCAATCCTCAAACCACCCTCATCCTCCATGAAACTGCTCGAACTCCACCTCATCCAGACCTTCCCCGTCTCCTGCCTGAACCGGGACGACCTCAACTCCCCCAAGACCGCCACCTTCGGCGGCATCCAACGTGCCCGTGTGTCCAGCCAGTGCTGGAAACGGGCCGTGCGCGAGGCTGCTGCGGAGATCAGCCCCCACTTCAAAGGCGAACGCACTCGCCTGATCGTCGAACCGCTTCGTGATGCTCTCATCCAGCACGGCCTCTCAGAAGAGGATGCCAAAATGAAGGCCATTGAGCTGAGTGATGCCCTGGCGACTTACGACAAGGAGAACGAAAAGAAAAATGGCACCCTCAAAGTAAAGACGATCTTCTTCACCTCGCCTGCCGAGATCAAGAGCCTCGCCGCAGCTTATGCGGAAACCAAAGACGTGAAGAAGGCCATCAAGTCCCTGAAGCCCGAGCATCTCAAAGACGCCGCCGACATCGCCCTGTTTGGCCGCATGGTCGCTGCGGATCACAGCCTCACGCTGGAGGGGGCTGCGATGTTCAGCCACGCGCTTTCCACGCACAAGGTGGACAATGAGATCGACTTCTTCACGGCGGTGGATGATCGCAATCCCAGCGATGACAGCGGCTCCGGCCACATGGGCACCACCGAGTTCAACTCCGCCACCTACTACCGCTATGTGGCCGTGAATCTCGACATGCTGGCGGACAAAGATCATCTGGCGTGCATGACCCCGGATGAACGCAAAGATGTCCTCGCAGCCTTCATCCGCGCCACGCTGGAGGCTGTGCCTCAGGCACGGCACAACAGCATGAACGCAGGAGTGCGCCCCGCCTATGTGCTGGGCCTAGTGAGGCCCCATGGGCAGCCCATCCAGCTCGTGAATGCCTTTGAACCCGGCGTTTGGGCACCGCAGGGCGGCATCACGGAGAAATCCATCGAACGGCTCAAAGAGCATCACGCCAGCCTCAAGACCACCTGGAAGCTCCAAACCTCCGCCGAGGTGTCCATTCCCGATGTGGATGTCGAAACCTTCATCAACCAACTCGTCGCCCATGCCGTCTGAACTCCACCTGGCCCTCTGCCTGGAAGGGCCGCTCCAGTCCTGGGGCTTTGAGGACCGCTTCAACCGCCGCAAGACCGCCCTGCTGCCCACCAAGAGCGCCCTCATCGGCCTCTGCTGCGCCGCCCTAGGGGCCGCTCGCGGCAGTGAGCGGGAGCAGACTTGGCTGCCGAGGCTCAATGCCCTGCGCTGCCTCGTCATCGCCCTGCCCCGCTGCGTCCAGCGCGGTGACAAGCAGGTGCCATTGACCGTGCGGCGCATGGAGGACTATCACACCGTCCTGGACACCCGCAGCGCCGAGAAACCGAACCTCAAAGACAACGCCGTCCTCACCTACCGCACCTTTTTGAACGACGCCCGCTTTGCCGTCGTGCTCTCCGGCGCTGCAGAAACGGTGCGTGACCTCGCAGCGGCGTTGCAGAACCCAGTCTGGGGCATCTGGCTGGGACGCAAGGCATGCATCCCCTCCGCTCCGGTTTTCCGCGAGGTCTTCGACACCGAAGAAGACGCTTTGAATCACCTCCTCGAAGGCCAGCCCCTCACCGACTTCACCCGCCAGCGGGATGCCGCTGAGTTTGGCAAAGGCACAGACACCTTCATGGACACCCCCGAAAGCTTCGGCCCCCAGCGCCAGTTCAGCCCCCGCCGCGTTTTGCTACGTCGTGAGGGCGAGCCTGAGTGAGCTGCTTCCTCATTCCACATTGGTCATTGACGCTCCCCCCATGAGCCGCACACGCAAACAACCTTACCGGAAGAGCCGGGTCTTTGATGCCTCCTGCCGCTGCCATGGGAGCTGCAATTACTGTGCGGCGAACCGACTCCACCGGCACCGGCGGCAGCTCGCGAAAGCGATGGGGGAGCACCTGCACCGCCTGCCAGGCCGTCCACCCTTTGGCCTGCGGCGTGTCCGTATGGCGGATGATTCACCGTGAATGGAGATGGCGCTCCACTCCGGGGCCGATGGATCTTTCTTGGCCGCAATCCAGCGAGATTTGTGTTTCCTCCCTTACCCAAATCCGTTATTCTATGGAAGATGAAACTCCGCCTCGATCTGTTGGAACAACTCCGTCCAGAGGACATTCTGGAGGAGGTACTGGCGAACAATCACCGCTACAAGCCCGAGCCGCTTTTCTCCAAAACTGGGACTGGCAGCTTGTCATCAGCATCAACCGAGGAACGTGCGAACGAGGAGGCGCGCAACACGGCTTTAATTCAGAAACTCACACAGCGTGCGGAACAAGCTGGGAAGAAATCCGCAAGCGGGAAATAACTCTCCTAGAGTCCCTGGACTTCCTGCGTGAGTGCCACCGCCGCGCGCCCTTTCTGTTCTTCAACGGCAACACCTTTGCTGACATCGGTCGGCGTTTGATGGCAGCCCTGCTAGCGGATTTGCCCTCGACTCGACTGCGCGAGGTCACCTCCGCCACCGCTCACTACATCGCGGGTGTGCTGGACCGGGAAACCATGATGCAGATCGTGGAACAGATATGCGCCGCCGCCTCTCTGACAGAGGGCGCCCGCGTGCAAACCTTGCGCGGAACCGCGCAGGGCGTGATGCTGCGGGTGCTGGAGGACGGGCGCATCCTCTGGCGCACGACCGAAGGGACGGAATTGATCGCTTTGCCGGAAGCACTGATGCCCGCCAAGCCGGGCACTTGAGGACCGATTTCACCCATGCCGATTTTTGAAAAACCCACCATCGAAACCCTCGCCCCGGCCAAGGACCGGTGGACGCCGCTGTATCTGGAGCATGGCCGACTGGAGGTAGATGATGCCAGTGTGAAGTGGATCAGCGGCCAGGGTCTCGTCTGCCGCCTGCCCATCGCCACCATCTCCGCCCTCATCCTCGGCCCAGGCACCACACTGACCCATGCGGCCA
>JAIWOJ010000271.1 GCA_020216965.1 Prosthecobacter sp. | reverse complement strand
CTTGGACGAGGGCGGCAGCGGCGGCGGTATCTGACATGAGAGGTGGGATAATTTTGGGGGGAGCGAAAATGACCGGCTAAGTGGGTGGCTGAATCACGGGCAGTCAAGCGAGGTTCTTTCCAGGCTTCCGCGCCCTTTTCCCCACATGCTTCTTGCTGTTGCAGGCTGATTCGATGAATTCTCAGGCCAAACTGCTATTTACCACCGCCAACCATGCCCCTCCACCTAGGTGTCAATATCGATCATGTCGCCACCCTCCGCCAGGCCCGCTACCGCACCATGCTCGGTGCTCATAATGTCGAGCCCTCAATCCTCCAGGCCGCGCTGGAGGCCGAGGCCGCCGGGGCGCATTCCATCACCGTGCACCTTCGGGCTGACCGCCGCCACATCGTGGATGAAGATGTCTTTCTGCTGCGGCGAGAGATCAAAACGCTGCTGAACCTGGAGATGGGGAATACCCCAGAGATCTTGGACATCGCCCTGCGTGTGCGACCAGATTTTGTCTGCATGGTCCCGGAAAACCGCCAAGAGGTCACCACCGAGGGTGGGCTGGATGTGGTTGGCCAGAAGCAGGCGCTGCAGGCGAGTGTGGCTGCCCTAGAGGCCAATGGCACGCGCGTCAGCATGTTCATTGACCCTGATCTTGAGCAGGTGCGTGCATCGCGCGAAATCGGTGCCAGCATGATTGAACTGCACACTGGCACCTTTGCCAATGAACTCGGCGAACAGCGCAGGGCTGAAGCCTTGCGCCTCAAGGCGGCTGCTGAGCTGGCGCATCGCCTTGGCCTACAAGTCAATGCTGGCCATGGATTGACCACCCGCAACCTCCCAGACCTCTTCATCGTCCCCCATCTGGTGGAGCTCAACATCGGTCACAGCCTCGTGGCGCGCGCCGTTTTTACCGGACTGGGACAAGCGATCCAGGAAATGCTGGCCGTCATGCGTGGCTATCCTATCTTTGATGCAGATACCTGACAGCAAGTTCTACCTTGCCGCGCTCTCTTGTGGCTTTTGCCTCCGATCCATGACGACTCTTCTGAACACTGCCCAAAGGCGCGCCGCCGTCATCAAGGCGCTAGCGCATCCCTCACGGCTGCTTATCGCCGATGCGCTGCAACACGGCGAGCGCTGTGTGTGTGACCTCCGTGAACTTGTGGGCGCTGATCTTTCTACGGTCTCAAAACACCTCACGGTCATGCGTCAGGCTGGGCTCTTGGAAATGGAGAAACGCGGCCTGAATGTTTATTATCGCCTGCGTTGCCCTTGCTTGATGAGCTTTTTTGAATGCGTGGACTCGCTCGCTCCGAAGCGCGAAAAGCGCGAGCGGCGCAATTCTAGCACAGGAAGCTGCAAGCTACGCATATAGTTGGCGAAATCGCCAAACATAGGGCTTTACTTGGCGAAATTGCCAAGTATTGAAGCAGCAACATGAAAACGCTGCTAGTCTATGACCCGCCCATGTGCTGCTCCACCGGCATCTGCGGGCCGGATGTGGATCCTGATCTGGTGAACTTCGCCGCGATGCTCTCGCAGCTCGCCAACGCGGGTGTGAAGGTGGAGCGCTACAACCTCGGCCAGCAGCCGATGGCCTTTGCGCAGAACGCGGCGGTCAAAGACGCGCTGCAAAAGGAGGGCGTGGAGGTGCTGCCGCTGATTTACCTGGATGGCGAGGTCTATATGAAAGGCCGCTATCCGAATCATGACGAGCGTCCGGCCTTTTTCCGCGCCGCCATGGGCGTGGGCAAGGAGGCGGCGTCATGAACCTGCCCCTTTTCCAGCCGGAACCCTCCGCCGCCACGCGCTTCCTCTTTTTCACGGGCAAGGGCGGCGTGGGCAAGACCTCGCTCTCCTGCGCGGTGGCGCTGAAGCTGGCGGAGGCCGGGAAGCGTGTGCTGCTGGTCAGCACGGACCCGGCCTCGAACCTCGATGAAGTGCTCGAAACCCGCCTGAGCAACCAGCCCACCGCCATCCCCGGCGCGCCCGGCCTCGAGGCGCTGAACATCAATCCGGTCGAGGCGGCAGCGGCGTATCGCGAGCGTCTCATCGGCCCCATGCGCGGCCTTCTGCCGGAGGCGGCCCTGCGCAGCATGGAGGAGCAGTTCTCCGGCTCCTGCACCGTGGAAATTGCCGCCTTTGACGAGTTTTCCGGCCTCATCGGCAACGCGGACGCGGCGAAGGACTACGACCACGTCATCTTCGACACCGCGCCCACCGGCCACACCTTGCGCCTGATGAGTCTGGCGAAGGCTTGGGACCAGTTTTTGGACAGCAACACCAGCGGCACTTCCTGCCTGGGGCCGCTCGCAGGCCTGGAAAAGCAGCGCGTGATCTACGAGGCCACGGTGAAGACCCTGGCGGATGAAAAAGCCACCACGCTGGTGCTAGTGAGCCGTCCGCAACTCGCCGCGCTGCGCGAGGCGGAGCGCACCTCGAAGGAACTCCGTGCCCTCGGCGTGGCGAATCAGCAGCTCGTCATCAATGGCGTGTTTGTAGGCGCAAACGCCAGTTTGCGGCCAGGAGAGATCGCAGAGCCTTTTTCGCGTTCTGGCGAACGCGCCTACGACGCTGTGGCCCAGGCCATGAAGCAGCGTGGCGCGAAGGCCCTGGAGACCGCGTCCGCTTTCATCGCCAGTCTGCCGGCCTTCATCGTGCCGCTGCGGGCCATCAACATCCTCGGCATCGGCGGTCTGCGAGTGCTGCTGGAAGGTGAAGCCCTGGACTGCGGCAGCCCTGCTGCCGCTTTCTCAAGGCCAGCCCTGCTGGACGCACCTGATGCGGCGGAGCCGCCATTTACAACGGAAAGGGAAACGCAACCCCAAAGTGAATCCCCCCCCGGCAGCAGGGCTACCTCACCCGAAAGCGGCAGCAGGCTGCCGCAGTCCATGGATGACACCATCGCCTCCCTTGTGAGCCTCGATGACATCGTGACTGGCATCGAACCAAACGGCCACGGCGTCATCATGACCATGGGCAAGGGCGGCGTGGGCAAGACCACGGTGGCTGCGGCCATCGCCGTGAGCCTGGCAAAGCGCGGTCATCGCGTGCATCTCAGCACCACCGATCCGGCCGCGCATGTGGCGCAGACTTTGGCGGGTGAACTGGAAGGGCTGACGGTCAGCCGCATTGATCCCGCCGCCGAAACCGCCGCTTACACGGCAGAAGTCATGGCCAATCAAGGCGCGCAGATGGACGAGGCGGGCCGCGCCTTGCTGGAGGAAGACCTGCGCTCGCCCTGCACGGAGGAGATCGCCGTCTTCCGCGCCTTTGCCCGCGAGGTGGGGCAGGGGATAGACCGCTTCGTCGTGCTTGATACTGCGCCCACCGGCCACACGCTGCTTCTGCTCGATGCCAGCGAGGCTTATCAACGCGAGCTGGAGCGCCAGGCTCGCAGCACGCAGCCCGAGGAAGTGCTGAAGCTGCTGGAGCGCCTGCGTGATCCCGGTTTCACCCGAATCCTCATCGTCACACTTCCCGAGGCCACGCCTGTGCATGAGGCGGCCGCACTGCAGGAGGACCTGCGCCGTGCCCGCATTGAGCCGCACGCCTGGGTCATCAATCAAAGCCTGCTCCACAGCGGCTCCTGCGATCCGCTGCTTCAACGCCGTGAGCAAAACGAGCACCGCTACATCGTGGAGGTCGTCCAAAAACACGCCACCCGCACCGCCTGGCTGCCCTGGCAGGCTGAGGAGCCGGCCGGCCCCGAAGCGCTGGCTCGTCTCGCCGCATCCCACCTTCACACCGTTCTCGCATGAGCACCAAAACCCAACCCATGAGTTTGTTTGAACGTCAGCTTACCCTTTGGGTGGGCTTGTGCATCCTTGTTGGCATCGGCCTGGGCAAGGTCGCGCCAGGCTTGGCGCAGACGCTGGATGGCATGGCCATTTATGTGAATGGCGCGCCGGTCGTCTCCATCCCCATCGCCATTTGTCTCTTTTTCATGATGTATCCCATCATGGTGAAGATAGATTTTGGCGAGGTGGTGAAGGCCAGCAAAAGCCCGCGCCCGGTGCTGCTCACCCTAATCGTGAACTGGGGCATCAAGCCCTTCACCATGCTCGGCATTGCCACGCTGTTTCTGGGGGTCTTTTTCAAAGACCTGCTGCCGGGCACGGAGGTCATCAAAGACGGCTCCACCGTGGAGTTGTTCCGCTCCTACATCGCCGGAGCCATCCTGCTGGGCATCGCGCCTTGCACCGCCATGGTGCTCGTGTGGGGCTATTTGGCGAAAGGCAACCAGGGGCTCACGCTGGTCATGGTCGCCATCAATTCACTCACCATGCTCGTGCTTTACGGTGTGCTCGGCGGCTGGCTGCTGGGCGTCAACAAGATGCCCGTGCCCTGGGAGGCGCTGCTGCTCTCCGTCGGTGTCTATGTGGCACTGCCACTGGTGGCCGGTTATTACTCACGGGTCTGGATCATGAAGACCAAGGGGCCGGAGTGGTT
>JAIWOJ010000270.1 GCA_020216965.1 Prosthecobacter sp. | reverse complement strand
CTGGAAAAGGGGGAGATCGACGCTGCCGTTCACAGCCTAAAGGATGTGCCGAGCGAGCTCGCGCCCGGTTTTGAAATCGCCGCCGTGATGCCCCGCGCGCCGATTGAGGATGTGCTCATCACCCGCACCGCCTGCACTCTGGAAACCCTGCCGAATGGCGCACGGGTAGGCACCAGCAGCGTGCGCCGCGCTGCCCAGCTCAAGTGGCTACGGCCTGATGTACAAATCGTGGAAATCCGTGGCAACGTGCCCACCCGCGTGAAGAAGGTGCTCGGTGAGGATGCCCTGGATGCCGTGCTACTGGCTGCGGCTGGGCTGATCCGCCTCGGTCTCCTAAAAGAGGGACGGATCGACCTCGAAGGCACCAGCCTGCACGGTCTGACGCTGGATCCACGCGCCTTTTTGCCTGCCGCAGGCCAGGGGGCCATCGCCATCGAATGCCGCCTGGGGGACGACGCCACTCACAGCCTCCTGCGCGCCATCAACCACGCCGAAACCGAGGCCCGCGTCATTGCTGAGCGCGACTTTCTACGCAGGCTGGGCGCGGGCTGCCAGACCCCAGTCGGTGCCCACACCTGGCTGCGAGATGGGCATCTCCACATGGCTGTGCGCATCTTCAACGAGGCCAACCTCATGGAAAAACCGATTGAACTGGAAATGCACGCTCCCGATTCCCTGCCCCGAGAGCTTTCTGCTGCGCTGGCGGAGGGGTATTTTGAAAGGCTGAAACGCTGAAATGCTAAAAAACTGAAACGCTGAAACGCTGAAATTACAAAAGAAGATGATCGCTGTCACACCTGTTGGAAAGCATGTCTCCGTGTGGGGAGAAGGACCGATTTGGCACCTGAACCGCCTGCTCTATGTGGATATTGAGGCCCACAAGATCCTCGCCTATGCCCCGGCGAGCGGAGAGGAAAAAATCTGGCCTGTCGGCCAACGTGTCGGCACCGTTGTGCCGCGTGCCAAAGGCGGCCTTGTGTGGGCGGGCGATACAGGGTTTCATTTTCTGGATGAAGCCACCGGCACCAGCACCCCCATCGGTGACCCTGAGCCCGACCTGCCGGAGAACCGCTTCAATGATGGCAAGTGCGATCCTGCCGGGCGCTTCTGGGCAGGCAGCATTTGCCTGAAAAAACGCCCCGAAGGTGCCCTCTACTGCCTCCACACGGACTTGCGCATTGAGAAGAAATTCGCCCCCGTCACCAACTCCAACGGCATCGTCTGGACCCGCGATGCAGCCACGATGTATTACATCGACACCCCTAGCAAAAAAATCCGCGCCTTTGATTACGACAAGGCTACCAGCACTATCAGCCACGAGCGTGTGGTCTGGGATACCAGCGCCGATAGCAGCAGCCCTGACGGCATGACCATCGACAGCGAGGACCGCCTATGGATTGCCTTTTGCCATGGGGCCAAGGTAGTGTGCTATGACCCCACCGCCCGTCAGGTTCTGGAGCAGATTGACTTCCCCTGCGTCGAAACCACGGCCTGCGCCTTTGGCGGCCCAGATCTGGGCGATCTGTATGTGACGACCGGCCTCAAACCCGGCCTCACCGAAGAACTCGCTGGTCGCCTTTTTGTCTGCCGTCCGGGGGCCACAGGCGTGCCTGCGGATGCTTTTGCAGGCTGAGGTGACTTGAGAGCTTGGCTGCCTGCCAATGCGCATCCCCTTGCAGGCCATCGGCGAGAAGCGGCATCTTGTGGACTTGGATTCCGAATTTTGGCAAACAAGGATGTCCGCATGAGTGACAACATCGGAATCCCTAGCGGAACCAACTCTGGCAAAGATGAAACATGACAGCGCACCCAGAGGTCAGAGATGACACCGAAACGCACCGTTCGATGTGACTGGAGCATTCCAGGCCCACAGAAAACGGTAACTAGGATAAAGCTTCTGCATGGGCACAAACTGGATCAAACATCTCCTGATGAGCAGCGCGGTCTTGTGCCTCGTTTCTATCGGCGCGCTTGGCTGGCTGGCCTTTGAAACAACCCGTGAGCGTCAGCAGCCACCTCTCACTCAGGTGGATCCGAGCCCTGCCTTCACAAAAGATGTCCAAGAGCAAATGGCCCCGCAGGGCAAGACATCGCCGTCGGCGGCTCAAACAGCCACTGTCGCAGCAGAAGATGAGTTGCCCTCCAAGCTAGCCGCCCTAGAGGCTTCCCAAACCGTCGTGCCTGGAGAGCTGCTGTTAAGCTTCCGCAGCCCAGAAGCGCTGGCGGCCTTTCGCATCAGAGCAGGGCTGGTAGGCATAGAAATCCTGCATAGCGACGCGCGCCTTCGTTCTGCCCGGGTGCGCTATCGTGACCGCACCAAGATGGCGTCCGAGCTCTCTGAATATGCAGCGGACTATGAAAACATCGGCCCCAATCACCTTTTGTGGGTGCCGGGTACACCCCCAGCGCCAAAAGATGCCAACAACGCGGGTGGGAATGTGCCCTTTGAAAGCAGCGGCCTGGCCATGATCGGCGCAGAAAGGGCAGAAAGGGAACGCTGGGGGGCTGGGATAAAGGTTGCTGTGCTCGACACCGGGATCACCGAACATCCAAGTCTAGCTGGGGTCAAAATCACGCACAAAGACCTGGTGCAGGACCGGCAACCTTATGATGGGCATGGCACGGCGATGGCGACGCTGATCGCCGGACGTGATGCAGGCAACGGCGGCGTGGCACCAGCCAGCGAACTGATGGACTACCGCGTGGCGGATGCAACTGGCGTGGCCAATGTGGGCCTCGTCGCACAAGGGATCCTCCAAGCCGTGGATGCAGGCGCACGGATCATCAACATCAGTCTAGGTACCTCCGCAGACTCCCGAATGCTCCGCGACGCGGTAGCATACGCGATTTCCCGCGGCGTGGTGGTCGTCGCTGCCGCAGGCAATGAACAGGCAACTCGCCTGGCCTACCCCGCTGGTTACGAGGGTGTCATCAGTGTCGCAGCGGTGGATGCACAGGGCAGGCAGGCGTATTTCTCGAACGCTGGGGATGGGCTTTTTATCTCGGCCCCAGGGGTAGGCATCGTCTCTGGCTACCGTGACGGAAAAACGGTCATCGGCAGTGGCACCTCTCAAGCAGCGGCGATCGTCAGCGGAGCCATCTCCGCCCTCTTGAGCAGGAACTATCAGGCTGGAAGCATCCGCCAAGTGCTCAGTCGGCACGCCCAGCCAACCGGTGCGCCAAGCACACAGACTGGTGTGGGCGTGTTGCATCTGCCTTGAGGAAGAGGGCTCAGGGAGCCTGAACCTCAATCAGGATCGGGTCACTGGCGAAGCCCTCAGGATGGCTGATGGGGTTAAAAGCGACCATTCGATACTGGTATATGCCAGGCTCTTCAGGCGCGGAAATGGAGAGTACAGGCGTGCCGACATTCAAGGCTTCGCCGTTCAAGAGCCAAGCATACTGGGTGGCATCTCCATTGACCTGGGATCGAAACTCAAGTTCCTGCCCTGGTGCGACGACGGTGGTAGCAGGAGAGTGCAGGGAGATCGAGACGCTGGTGATGGCACGCAACACCGTGAGGTTCACGGCATTGCTCAGCGCGCCATCGGGATCCTCTTCACTCGTCACCAAACAGGTATATTCCCCGGAATCCGCGACGGTAATGTTATTCAAGACGAGGGTGGGCGATGTGGAATTTTGCAGTTCCACCACGCCTCTGCGCCAGAGGTAGTTTAAGCCACTCCCCCCACCTTCAGAAGTGACAGAAAAGGTCACGCTCGCCGTGCCTTCTAGGAGGAATTCTGTAGATGGAGTGCGCGAGGCTACGACATCGCGGATGAGGTCAGCGACGAAGAGCAAGACCTCATTGCTATCCACATAAGAAGGTGAGCTAGAACTCGTCACACGACAGACATAGGCACCGTTATCCGTCGTCTGGATATTGTTGAGGGTAAAGGTATTGGAGGTGCCTGAGGAGATGACCTGACCATTTTTCATCCAAGTATAAGTCTTTTCACCATCCCCATCGGCGACGGCCGTGAAGTTCACATCCTGTCCAGGAACCAGGGTTTCATCGGCGGGCGTGCGGGTGAGCACCACATTGGTAACCGGCTGCGTGACCTCCAGCGAGACCTCATTGCTCGTGATAAAGACTCCAACCGTATTGAGGTCGTTGCGGGCCTTGACCGTATAGACACCAGCGCGTGACGGTGAGGCTACAAAAGAATAGGTGCGGCCCGTGGGACCACTGATGAGATTTCCATTCAGATACCATTCATAATCAATCGTGGTAGATCCCTGGGCGGTAGCTGTGAAACTAACAATCGTACCGTTTTCGATGACCTCATCTGAAGGTGAACGTGCCAGGGTGACGCTGGTCACGGGCTTACGCAGGGTCAGAGTGGCATTGTTACTTGGCACGGAAATGGAGCCTGAAAAGGCCACGCAGACGTAGCTGCCCTCGTTCTCACTGACGGGGCCGGTGATCGTGAGCGTGCGCGTTTGTGCACCACTGATCG
>JAIWOJ010000269.1 GCA_020216965.1 Prosthecobacter sp. | reverse complement strand
AGAATGATACGCCCTTGGGCATATCCAGCCGCTGCCGCCACGGCGATCTCCACACCGTCTTTGTCTGGGGCAGCCAGGATGGGAAAGGCCATGGTGCCCCAGATCCCGACCGGGCCCGGCACGCCGGTCTTGGGCACCGTTTTCACGCCTTCCAGGATTTTCGCGCGTTCGGCATTCACGAGCTCTAGCGGCATCTGCGCCTGGGCGGTGGTGATCAGACTGATGGAACAGATTAGGCGGGTCAGACCGATCAGTCTGATCCTGGACAAAAAAGAACGTGGCTGCTGCATGGTTGGGTTTTGGGGAAAAATCAGCGGTAGATGACTACCAGGAAGAGCACTGCCGGGGAGTCGCCAGTGTTCACGATGGCGTGGGGCACATCGGCCCGATAGGTGCCGCTGTCACCTTTCGTGAGGGCATCGGTATCGGTGCCAGACTCGATGCGCACCCCGCCCTCTTGCACGGTCAAAAACTCACGCGTACCCTCAAAGTGCGGCTGGCTGCGCAGCTCTCCACCGGGCTTGAGGGTGAGCTGGTAAAACTCAACGTCCTTTTCTAAATTGAGCGGGGATAGCGTGCGGATCTCACACTGTTTGTCACTGCGATAAACCTGCGCGCGGTCGCTGGCACGGATGACCTGGATTTTTGAAGCACTGGTCTCAGCGCTTTCGATCAACTCTTGCAGGGTAAAGCCAAAGGCGCGGGCGATGCGAAAGGTGACGGTGAGCGTCGGGTTTGCCTTTTCGCGCTCAATCTCGCTGAGCATGGAGCGGCTGACGCCGCTAGCAGTGGCAAGTTCCTCCAACGACCAACCGCGATCATTGCGCAGCTTTTTCACCCGTTTGCCAAGGTTTTCATTGATGGCCTCAGGGCGCGGTTCAGGGGTGGCAGGCTTACGTCTGGCTGGCATGTCTGCCGCTATAACGGATTTTCATCCTGTAAATTAGATTATTTTCCTGGCACAGGTAGCTGCACGAGGGAAGGATGGTCTTGGTCATGCAGGATGGTGATGATGCCAGGACGTGTCTGCTTCATCCAATCACGCGTCTGAGGGCCGCCAGTCTGGTTATTTGGCTCATAAAGCGGGGCACCGGTGCTGCTAACGGTGACACGCAGGCGGTGTCCCTGGTTGAGGATGATGCTGGTCCAGCCGACATGCCATCTCAGCCTCGCAGGTTCACCTGGAACCAGCAGCTCCTGCTTTTCAAAGCCATTCCGATAACGGGCACGCATGGGGTAATCCATGAGCACCATGCTGCGCCCGTCGGGATAAACATCGGAGACACGCAGGATGAGGTCCGTGTCCGGCACTGTGGCGGTGATCCAGAGGTCAGCGGTGATCTCTCCCGTGATCTCCATGGGATGGTCCAGGGGAGCCGTGGTCCAGGTTCTGACTTGCGTCTGCTTTTCAAAAGCACGGCCATCCTTCGCGCCCAGGAAGGAACGTCCAGGCATCTCCATGGGCTTGAGTGGATCGCTTTCAAAAGCCGTGCCGCTAGAGCGAGCCACAGGGATGTCTGTCTTTAGGATGCCGTCCTGATGCAGGTGCCAGGGCTGCACGCGCGTTTGTGGCGGCCATTCGGTTGCCTCACGCCATATGTTGCCGGGAGCGCCGGGCTCGCCCACGGCACCCATGACGTAGTAGCGCACAGCAGGCTCACGATTCACGCCATTGTCGATGCCCTTGAGCCAGTGGTCGAACCAGCGCGTCATGTGTTCCACCTCCGGCCAGGCCGCATTTTCAGGATATTGCATCTCTGCCACCTTGCTGCCTTTGTTTAGCCTGCCGTGGAGCCAGGGCCCCAGCAGGAGCTGCTGATGTGAGCCAGCACGCCTGCCCTGAAAGCTACGCACGCTGCCCTGGACCATGAAATCATACCAACTGCCGATGGTGAAGCAGGGCGTGATCATCTTCTCAAAATGCAGGGTGCAATCCTCTTGCCGCCAGTAGTCGTCATAATCGGGATGCTCGTCCCACTCGCGCAGCAGGGCATCATTGTCCTCCGGGTTTCGGCAGTTTTTGCCAAAATCTGCAAAGCGTGCCGGGCGCGTGACGCCACCGATCCGATAGCCCTCATGAAACAAGCTCAGCCCCGTATCCACCATGTACTGGCAGACCAAGTGGGGAGGCTGCGTGACGGCTAGGAAATTTTGCGCAAAGCCGCCCTGCGAACTGCCAAAGCTGCCCACACGGCCTGTGCACCAGGGCTGCCCTGCCAACCATTCGCAGGTGTCGTAACCGTCTTTTTGCTCACCCCACCCCAGCGCGCGGTAGCCGACGTAGCGCCCCTCACTACGCTGCGCGCCACGAAAGTTCACCATGGCCACCGCATACCCCCGCAGTGCCATTTCTGCCGAGCGCTGGCGTGTGGAGAGCCCAGCGATGTCCGCGTAGCGCTGCTCAAAAATGGCGGGCCATGGTCCGGGCCGCTCAGGCAAGTAAAGCCAAGCGGAAAGGCGCGTGCCATCCCGCATGGGGATCATCACCTGCTGCTCCTTCACCCCAGCGACTTGCAGAGGTGGTAGTTCCGCGGCAGGGAGGGAAGAGAACGGCAGAGCAAGCAGAGCGGCGATGAATTTCACCCTACCCACTACGCCTGAAGCTGCCCACATCCATCGCGGTTGACTCAGAAGCGGCGCAGAACCGTATCCGCCACAGGGTGTAGCTCGTCCTTCTCAGGAAAATCCAGCGTGTAGTGCAGGCCGCGGCTCTCGTGCCGACGGATGGCGCACTCGACAATGAGTGAGGCAGTCTCCACCAGGTTACGCAGCTCTAGTAGCTCGCTGGTGATGCGGAAGTTCCAGTAAAATTCCTGGACCTCACGTTTGAGGTTGCGCAGCCGTGCCGCAGCCCGCTGGAGGCGCTTGGTGGTGCGCACGATGGAGACATAGTCCCACATCAGGCGGCGAATTTCGTCCCAGTTGTGGTAGATCACCACGAGCTCGTCATTGTCCACCGCCTCACCGCTCTGCCAGAGCGGGATGGGATGCTTCTGCTCATGCGTTTTGCCGATAGGCATCTTGCGCAGCAGGTGCTCCACCGAGCGGTAGGAGATGACCAAGCACTCCAGAAGCGAGTTGGAGGCGAGACGGTTTGCCCCATGCAGACCGGTGCACCCCACCTCGCCGACGGCGCAGAGGCCGCGGATGCGCGTGGCACCATTCACATCCGTGACCACGCCACCGCACTGGTAATGCGCCGCAGGCACCACAGGAATAGGCTGGCGTGTGATATCAATGCCGACCTCTAAGCAGGCTTTGTGAATATTGGGAAAATGACTGGTGATAAAGTCCGCAGGCTTGTGGGAGATGTCCAGATACACGCAGGGGCCGCCCGTGCGCTTGATCTGGTGGTCGATCGCTCTTGCCACAATATCGCGCGGTGCCAGAGAGCCACGCGGGTCATATTGCTGCATAAATTCCTTACCATCTGCGCCAATCAAACGGGCACCTTCCCCACGCATCGCCTCAGTGATGAGGAACGAACGCTTTTGAGGATGGTACAGGCATGTCGGGTGAAACTGGATGAACTCCATGTTTGCCACACTGGCCCCAGCGCGCCACGCCATCGCCACGCCATCGCCGGTGGCTACCCTGGGATTGGTCGTGTACAGATACACGCGCCCGCAGCCACCCGTGGCCAGGATGACGCGATCCGAACGCATCGTGATGACCTCCCGCGTCTCCTCATTCAGAACGTAGAGGCCCAGCACGCGGTCCTCAGACACAAAGCCCAGCTTTGCCGTGGTGATGAGGTCGATCGCAAAGTGGTTTTCAAAAATCTCAATCCTGCTGCGTTCACGCACTGCTGCCAGCAACTTCTCCGTGATCTCACGGCCCGTCGCATCTGCCGCGTGCAGCACGCGCCTGCGGGAATGACCGCCCTCCTTGGTCAAATCAAACTCCAGATGCCCATCTGCTGCCTCCCGCTGATCAAAACTCACTCCCCATTTCACGAGCTCAGCGATCCGCTGGGGCCCCTCCGTCACGATCGTGCGCACAGCATCCTCACGGCACAGCCCCGCGCCTGCAATCAAAGTGTCTCCCACATGCTGTTCCACGCTATCTTTCTCACTGGTCACACAGGCAATGCCGCCCTGTGCCCAGTTTGAGTTAGAATCCAGCGCCCCACGCTTGGTGATGATGGCCACCCTGCCATGCTCGCTAGCATGTAGAGCCGCGCTGAGTCCCGCAGCACCGCTGCCCACGATGATAAAATCAAACTCAATCATGAAATCCAAAAGCAAGCCTGCCACTAGCCTACTACGAAAGCAATCAAGTCATTGGCAGCGTTTTAGCAGCGGCTTCGCCTCAAAAAAGCGGCTGGAGCGCCAGCCGCCTTTGCGAAGAACGAGTTTCCAACTCGTTCGGGTTTGAGAATCGCGTTGGAAAACACCCTCAAGGTCAACCAATCACTTCCGGCCACTCGGTGTGGAAGAACTGGCCTTCGGGCTTGTCCACACGCT
>JAIWOJ010000268.1 GCA_020216965.1 Prosthecobacter sp. | reverse complement strand
AGCTCCCGCCATGATTACCATCACCCACCTCTCTGGCTTTGGCCGCGGCAAAAGCAAGACCTTCCAAGGTCCAAGCATTCTTCTCGGCACCGATCCCTCTTGCGACATCCGTTTTGACGCTACTTGGGATAAAGAAGTCTCCCCCCGGCATGCTCAAATCAGCATCCTGAATGGCGAGTGCGTCATTGATGATCTTGGCAGCGCCACTGGCGTCTGGATCGGCGGGCGCAAAATCACCCGTGAAGTGCTCCATGGCACGGTTGAGGTCACTTTGGGCCAAAACGGCCAGCGCCTTCAGGTGCAGGTCGCTAACCTCCCAGCTTCCGCCCCGGTGCAGCAGGCTGCCGCGCCTGCTCATACGCTGCCACAGCGTCGTCCAGCACCTGCTTCGGGCTCGTCCAAGGCCGTGCCCATTGCCATCGGCATCGCCGCCCTGCTGGGCTTCGGTTTTTTTGGTGCCAAGCAGGCTGGGTTGCTCGATAGCGGTGACAACCGCCCGCCCCGCCGCGCCAGCGTGATGCAGGGCACAGAGCCTAGCGGGCAGGATGCTGACTCCGCAGCCGCAACCGTCCCCTCACGCATGTTGGATAGCGATGAACGCCTGCGCCTAGCTGCTAAAAAATATGAACAAGCTGTCGGCGTGGTGATTTTTTCTGCAAATGGCAAAGGCGAGCCAGGGGGCACCGCTTGGGCCGTAGCAGAAAAGACCTTCGCGACAAACTCCCACATCACCGAGATGGTAAGCCCACTGCTGGAAGATGGCGGGGCAGTGCATGTCGTGCTGAACAAGAACCCGAATCTTCGTTACCGCGTCCTCAAAGCCATCAGCCATCCTGAATTCCTCACGAATGAAAAACTGGAGGCAGGCCAGCTTCCACGCCTCAATATCGACGGCAAACCGGAGAGTGTAGGAGCCTACGATGTCGG
Source organism: Prosthecobacter sp. (assembly GCA_020216965.1). Taxonomy (GTDB): domain Bacteria; phylum Verrucomicrobiota; class Verrucomicrobiia; order Verrucomicrobiales; family Verrucomicrobiaceae; genus Prosthecobacter. Next base: position 3,549 of record JAIWOJ010000268.1, on the reverse strand, counting down.
CCTCTTGGTTGTGGATGAAGATCCACCGGTGAAAATGCCCCTGGCCAGCGAGGCCAAGCTCCAGCAACTGGATTCCGGTCATCGCGTGGCTTTCCTTGGCTTTCCTCTGGAGGGGCTCAAGAGCGATAACATCGACATGCACTACCCCGTGGCCACCATGCAGTCAGGTATCATCACCTCCATGACAGACTCATGGATGGCTCAGTCCACCCATCAAAAGTCCGTTCTCATTCATCATAATCTGCCCTCTGCGGGCGGTGCGAGCGGCAGCCCCGTCTTTGACGCAGACGGCAGCGTGGTGGGCCTGCACTGCGCAGGCAATTACACCATGGGCATCCGCTTTGATGTGGGCAATATGCTCAGAGCAGAGGCGGCAGCGCAGCGCAAAGCACTGCGCGCAAAAGCACTGGCCATGCTCAGAAACCCAAGGCTCTCTGAAAAAGAGAAAGAGGAAATTAAAGCCGCCTTCGTCCGCGAGGCATCTGCCATTTCCGCCATCCCGGCAGAAGCCTTAACCCGAGTCACCTCCGCCTCGCTCATCAACTTTGCCCAGCGGGTGGACCTGCTCAAAGGGCTGATGAAGAGCAATGGCATTTCTTACACAGAATCGAACTGACCTTGCCATCGACACAAAAAACCAAAAAGCCCGCAGGAATGCGGGCTTTTTTTGGCTACCCCTCAAGGACTCGAACCTTGAACAACAGAGTCAGAATCTGTTATGTTACCATTACACCAAGGGGTAGTGACTTGGCTGCGGAAAATGAAAATGGCACGCCCATGGAGAAGCGCAAGAGCGGAGTACCTGCATCACCAGGCTACATCACGGTGCTTGCCAGCCATCAAACACAGTCTAAAACATCCCAGCGCTATGAAAACCCTCTTCGCGACAGCTTTATCTCTCTTCCTCTTCATGACCTCGATCCTAGCCGCCGATGCTCCCTACCGCCATGTCGTCCTCTTCAAATTCAAGGACAGCGCTTCGGCTGAACAGGTGCAGGCGTTGGAAAAGGCTTTCGCTGAATTGGCAGGCAAGATTGATACGGTGAAGGGCTTTGAGTGGGGCACCAATGTCAGCCCAGAGGGGCTGAACGATGGCTTCACGCATTGCTTCTTCGTCACCTTTGCAGACAAAGCAGGGCTTGAGACCTATCTCCCGCACCCAGAGCACCAGGCTTTTGTTGCTAAGCTAAAGCCGCTGCTAGACAAGGTCTGCGTGGTTGATTACGTGGCACGCTAAGCCTGCCAGCGCCTCTTCAGACCCACCGTCTTTCCCATGCTCATCCGTACGACCGCCTACGCCCGCGCCGGCCTTGTCGGCAATCCTTCGGATGGATATTTTGGCAAAACGATCTCCTTCATCATCAGGAACTTCGGGGCGGAGGTCACGTTGTTTGAATCGCCCGAGCTGACGATCGAACCCAATGAGCGCGATCATTCAGTCTTTGGCAGCATTGAGGCACTGGCGCGTGATGTCCGTCAGCATGGCTACTATGGCGGTATCCGGCTTCTGAAAGCCAGCGTGAAACGTTTTTACGAGTATTGCTCCAAGCATCAGATCCCTCTGCATGGGCGCAATTTTACTCTACGCTACCGGAGCAATATCCCGCCGCAGGTAGGCATGGCAGGCAGTAGTGCCATCATCACGGCCTGCTGGAGGGCTTTGATGCAATTTTACAGCGTTGAGATTCCCAAACATGTGCTACCCAGCCTAGTCCTGAGTGTAGAAAATGATGAACTAGGCATTCCCGCAGGGCTGCAGGACCGCGTCATCCAGGCCTATGAGGGCGTGGTTTTCATGGACTTTAATCGCGCCCAGGTAGAGAAACTAGGCTACGGCATTTATGAAGAACTGGACCCCGCTCTGCTGCCGAATGTCTATGTGGCCTACACGACGAAGCTCAGCGAGGGCACGGAAGTCTTTCACAATGACATCCGCGGACGCTGGAGCCGAGGTGAACGCGATGTGGTGAGCGCGATGTACCAGTGGGCAAACCTAGCCCAGCGTGTGCGCGATATGCTGCTGGCCGGGCGCGGGACGGAGATCGGACCGCTGCTCAACGAGAACTTTGATCTACGCCGTCGTCTCTACAAAATCAGCCAGGGAAACCTGCAAATGGTGGAGACCGCACGCGACTGCGGTGCCAGTGCAAAATTTACCGGCAGCGGGGGGGCCATCGTCGGCACTTATGAGGATGAGGCGATGTTTGATCGGCTCAAGGCTGCTCTGGAGCCTCAACAGGTGGCCGTCATCAAACCACAAATCATCTAACCGGCCAGCTACCCATGCCGCCCTCTCTGAGCACCCGGCCCGCGACGGAGGCAGATGTAGCGATCCTGCTTCAGCTCATCCGAGAGTTAGCCGCCTATGAAAAACTCTCCCACGAAGTGGTGGCTACTGAAGAGAGCCTAAGGCGCACCCTTTTTGGGCCGAAACGCGCGGCTGAGGCGCTACTGGGCTGTGTGGATGGTGTGCCTGCTGGAATGGCGATTTTTTTCCAAAACTACTCTACCTTCTTGGCGCGCCCAGGGTTGTACCTGGAGGACCTGTATGTGCAGCCTGCCCAGCGTGGGAAGGGTCTGGGCAAGGCGCTGCTCTTGGCTGTGGGCCGTCTCGCGTATGAGCGTGGCTGCGGACGCTATGAATGGACGGTGCTAGACTGGAACACACCTGCCATTGAGTTTTATCAAGCGCTCGGCGCAGAGATGAAGGCAGACTGGCGCATCATGCGCGTCACGGGGGATGCTCTGGAGCGCATGGCAAAAACAAATTTCTAATTTCGCTAGCTGCGTCGCAGGTGCATCCTGCCCAGATGACACTGATCGAATGCGGGCGCAGCCACCTGGAGGCCATCCGAACCATCTTCAATGAAGCCATTTTAAACTCGACGGCGCTCTACGACTATGAGCCGCGCACGAGGGAGACCATGCAGATGTGGTTTGAGGCCAAGCAAGCGGCAGGCTTGCCCCTCCTGGGTCTCCTGGATGAGACGGGTGCTTTCATGGGCTTTGGCACTTATGGTCCGTTTCGGCCCCATGCTGCCTACCAGTTCAGCGTGGAGCATTCCGTGTATGTGGACGGACGCTTTCGCGGCCGCGGCGCTGGCAGGGTGCTGCTGGAGGAGCTCATCAAACGCGCCGTCCAGCAGGGCCGCCACATGATGATTGGCGTCATTGATGCGGAGAATACTGCCAGCATCGCCCTGCATGAGCGGTTAGGCTTTCAGCACTGTGGTAGCATCCGCCATGCGGGCTATAAATTTGGCCGTTGGCTGGATCTGGTGCTTTATCAAAGGCTGCTAGAATCTCCCATCTAAAGCTGCCACCACGCTCACGCTCAAAAATTCAGCGCGTCTGGCGCTCCTCCCACAGGGCTAGGAGGTCATCAAAGACATCGGTGAGTTCAGCATCCTGCATCTGCTTTTCCCTGAGCAACTCATGAAAAACCTCCCTGGGTTGCAGATCCTGGAGGGCTGCGCTGCTAGGCTGCCATGGGCTAGTGGCCATGGCAGGCAGGTCCGCAAGTACTTTGAGAACCTCAAAGCGCCCCCC
>JAIWOJ010000267.1 GCA_020216965.1 Prosthecobacter sp. | reverse complement strand
GAAGGGCGAGGGTTTGACCTGGTAGATGGAAAACAGCAGGGCCACGGCGGTCATGCTGCGCTCGCCACCGGAGAGGAGAGTGATGGTCTGGAGTTTCTTGCCTGGGGGCTTGGCGATGATGTCGATGCCGGACTCCAGGGGGTCGCCTTCGTCAATGAGCATGAGATCCGCCTTGGCGGTAGGGCCGAAGAGTTCGCGGAAGTTGTTCTGAAAGTTGACACGGACCTGGGCGAAGGTCTCGGAGAACATGGTCTTGGTGGTTTCGTTGATTTTGGCGATGACCTCCAGCAGCTCCTCTTTGGATTTCACCAGGTCGTTGTATTGGTTTTCTAGGAAGTTGTGGCGCTCCTCCAGCTCTTCAAACTCCTGAATCGCGTCTAGATTCACGGGGCCAATGCCTTCCAGTTTTTGGCGTAGCTCGCTGACGATTTCAGTCACGAAGTCCCAGTCAGGCTGGCCTTCCTCTCCGGGCAGGGTCATGGCCTCGTCGAGGTCCACTTCTTCGGAGTCTGAGATGGCTTCGGGTTTTTGATCAGACTGATCAGAGTGATCTGATGGATCCTCTTTAGCTGTGGCGGTCTCTGCTTTTTTGCCGCGGCTGCGGTTCCGCTTCTGCTCATCGATGGTGAGCATCAGGGCGTGGTAATCAGGCTCAAAGGCGCTGATGTGAAAGTTGTAGCGCTCTTGGACTTGGTTGACGAGGTTTTCGAGGCGGAGGTCCACGCGGGTGAGCTGGACTTCGATGCGGTTGCGGCTTTCGGTGAGACCTTGGACTTGTTGGCGGAGCTGGACGAGCTGGCTTTCGAGAGCATTGACACGCTCAAAGGCAGCAGTGCGCTCTTCGGTGCGGCCTTGCAGGTGCTCCTCAATGGCAGCGATGGCAGCGCGTTGGCCTTCGACTTGCTCGGCAAAGCGTGCGTTTTCGGCATGACTCTGCTCAATGCGGCCGCGCCAGGCGGCGATTTCGTTTTCGAGGCGGTGGATGCTATTTTCTAGCTCATGCAGGCGGCTAGACATGGGCGCTTTTTGCCGCTCAATCGCATGCAAGCTGTTTTGCTCCAAGGCGAGGGCGTTGCGTAGCTCGCTAAGTCGTTCTTGGGATTCGAGTTCGCGGCGGAGAAATGCTTCCATTTCGACTTCGAGTTGCTGCTCGTGCTCGCGGGCACCATCGAGTTGCTCTTTGGCGATCTTGGCTTCCTCCTGCTGCCATTGGATCTGCGCCTCAGCCGCTTGGATACGTTGGTTGATCTGGCTCTGGTCCCACTCAAGGCTTTCGAGTTTGGTGACAGCCTGCTGGAGGGCGCGCTGAACCACGCTGACCTGGCCGGTGAGTTGGGAAAATTCTTCGCGTGAGCGCTGGGATTGCTCGCGCAGGGCGACTTCCTCCCGCTGCATTTCCTCCAACTGGTGACGTAGCTGTGCGGCGGCTTCTTCTTTTTCGAGGAGCTGGTATTCGAGCCCCTCAAGCTCGGCTTTCAGGGCGCGCACTTCAGCCTCACGGCGGAGGGTGGAGGCACCTTCCTCCTGGGTGGCACCGCCGTGGATGATGCCGTCCGCGCCGATGAACTCACCCTTCAGAGTTGCTACGGCGACATCGCGCAGGGTGCGCTTCATGCGCAGGGCGGTATGCAGGTCTTCAACGATGAGTACATTGCCCAGGAGGCGGTCGGTGATGTCCTGAATGCCGGGTTTGGCGCGGACTTTATCGATGGCCCAGGCGATGCAGCCCTCAGGCACGAGCTGGCGATCCGGCTGCGGCCGCATGGTGAGAAAGTCTGCGGGTAGCAGGGCGGCCTTGCCGAGCTTTTGGTCAGCTAGGCGGTCGAGGATCTGCCCGGCGAGCTCGCTATCCGTGAGGAGCACGGCCTGGAGGTGGTCGCGCAGGGCGGCCTCAATGGGGGTGATGAATGACGGCTCAACCTCAATGGAGGAGGCGAGGATGCCGCGCACGCCGACGGAGAAGACCTCTGGGTTGTCCATGCCTTTGAGCACCTGCTGGGTGCCTTCGGCTAGACCTTCGCCTTTGAGGAGGAGCTGCTCGAGGATCTCAATGCGGCTGCGGCGCTGGGTGACGGCGCGCTGTAGCTCGTTGAGCTGCTCCATGAGTTCGTCACGCTGGCGGCGTTTTTCGAGGATGTCGCGGGCATAGGTCTTGGCGCGTTCATCCAAGTCGTTGCGGCTCTGCTCCAGCTCGGCGATCATTTGCTGGAGGTGGTCAAATTCCACCTGGCTGGTGGCCTTGGCCTGGGCGGCACTTTGCAGGTCATGGGCCAAGGTTTCGAGCCGTTGGCGGTCGTTGGTGATTTGGTGATGGAGGCTCTGCACGCGCGATTCTGAGGCGGCGATTTGGCCTTCAAACTGACGGATCATTTCACGCACGGCCCTGCGGTCTTCGTCCAGGCGGCTACGGTCAGGGACGATGCTGTTGTGATGGGTGAGGTGCTCATTGAGTGCCTGCTGCCGGGTCTCAATGGTGGCACGCAGATGGTCCATCTGCTCATCCGCGCTGAGCAGCTCTCGGCGTTGCTGCTCTAGCGTCTCGCGGCCATGCTCGATTTGTTCTTCGTTCTGGCGGATGCGCATTTGCAGCTCTTCATTGCGTTCGTTATTGAAGCCAATGCGTCCTTCAGCGCTCTGCACCTGGCTGCGCAGTTCCTGCATTTGGCCGCGCAGTTGGTTGATCTGGGATTCGATGCTGTGGTAGGCTTCGCGCGTTTCCAGTGCCTCGTGCTCGGCTGCCTGGAGTTGGCCCTGAACGGCATCGAGCTGTTCGGTCATCATGCGCACATGATTTTCGGCCTCGGATTTTTCAGCGCTGAAATCGACGTAGTGTTTGTGGGCGAGGTGCGTGTCTAGCATCCGCGAGTCATCCAGCAAGACTTGGTAGCGCCGGGCTTTGGCGGCCTGTCTTTGCAGGGAGCCCATCTGGCGCTTGACCTCGGCGATGACGTCTTGCACGCGCAGGAGGTTGGCCTCGGTGTATTCGAGCTTGCGTAGGGCTTCACGTTTTTGCCCCTTAAATTTCGTGATGCCTGCGGCCTCCTCAAAGACAGTGCGGCGGTCTTCAGGCTTGGAACTGAGCAGCATGTCGATCTGGCCCTGCGCCATGATGGAATAGGCCGCGCGGCCCACGCCGGTGCCGGCGAAGAGATCGTGGATGTCCTTGAGGCGGCAGACGGTGCCATTCAGGCGATATTCGCTGCGGCCATCACGGAAGACACGGCGGCAGATGGCGACCTCGTTGTAGTCCACGCCTAGGGCTTGTTCGCAGTCGGCCATGACCAGCGTCACCTCTGCCATGCCCACGGGTTTGCGTTTGTCCGTGCCGTTGAAAATCACGTCAGCCATTTCCTCACCACGCAGGGCTTTGGCGGAGGTTTCTCCCAGCACCCAGCGGATGGCATCGACGACATTCGACTTGCCACAGCCATTGGGACCGACGATGCCGGTGACGCCTTTGTGAAACTCAAAATTCGTCTTGTCTGCAAAGGACTTGAAGCCGTGGATGGTGAGGGTTTTGAGATACATGGCTGGCAGAAAAGAAGATACGGGGAGCAAGAACCCGTTTTCACGGCGGTGGAGCAAGGGCGAAGGCGGCTTTTTCCTTTATCTTGGGGATCCTTAATACACCTTAAACAAGATGTGGAAGTCATCGGGGATAATTCGTTTGTGAATAATCCTGATCCCTGTGAAAAAGTAGCCTGCCAAGCGGGGAGATTTTCCTTGCCCCTGCTGTGGCTGCCAGCGATTTCAAAGCAGAACGAACTCATGCCCAAGCCCGCCCCTCTAGCCCGCCAGAATCGCCACGTCTCTCCCTCCGCCGGGGCACCCCATGTGTATGAGGAGGCTGATCTAGCGCCGCTGCTGGCTGGTCAACCGGACCCGCTGGTGCTGATCCTGGATTGCATCCAGGATCCGCACAATCTGGGAGCCTGCCTGCGCACGGCAGATGCGGCTGGCTGCGCCTGCGTCATCATGCCCAAGGACAAAACGGCACCCATCAGTGAAACGGTGGTGCGCGTCTCCTGCGGCGGGGCGCATCATGTGCCCCTGGTGCGTGTGACGAATCTGGCACGCGCCATGGAGCGACTGAAGGAGCTAGGCGTGTGGATCGTCGGCACGGCCGATGAGGCGAAGCAATCGCTCTATGAAATCGATCTCAAGGGGCCGATCGCCATCGTCATGGGGGCGGAGGGGGAGGGGATGCGTCGGCTGACAGGGGAGCTCTGTGATTTCCTGGCCAGGATCCCCATGGGCAAGGGCAGCCATGTGCCCTGCCTGAATGTTTCCGTCGCCACCGGGGTATGCCTGTTTGAGGCCGTGCGGCAGCGTCAGCCCCGGTCTGGTGCGAGCAGCCCAGGCAGGCGTGATGGCTAAGCGGGCGCTTTTTTCCCAAGACCTGAGGCGGCGAGGCCGACGCCCATCGTCAGTAGCGTGCCGAGCAGGCTAAACCAAACGAAGGCGATCAACGTGAGCGGTT
>JAIWOJ010000266.1 GCA_020216965.1 Prosthecobacter sp. | reverse complement strand
CGCCATCACTGACCACACGCGGGGGGAGGCCGCGCGGCTTGCGCGCGAGGCCGAGCTTGGCCGCCACGCGCCAGCCCAGGGGGGGCTTGCGCTGGCGCTTGCTCTTGTAACCACGGCTCAGGATGGCCACACGGCGGCCACGATCACGGAGCGATTTGGCGAGGAGTTCGACGACCGGGGTCTTGCCCGTGCCGCCGACGGTGATGTTACCGACGCTGATGACGGGCACACCGAGGTGGTGATCGTGGATGTAACGCTCTTTATAAAGGTAAAGGCGAAGCCTGACAGCGCTGGAGTAGATGCCTGAGAGGAGCCAAAAAGCGGTGCGCAGCATGGAGGCACGCAGTCCACGACGGTTGTGGATGATGACGTCAATAATGTACTGCTCTAGCTCTTCGAGGGTATCCTTCATTCAAGGCCACCGAGTGTGCCGCAGAGAACCGCAGGACACAAGAAGGTAGAGGGTAGAAGGTGGAGGATAGAGGATGGAGGGGCGATTCGGATCGCCGATTGCTCTACGCTCTCCGCTCTACGCTCTACGCTCTTCGCTCTCCGCTCTCCGCTTCTAGTCGCGCCAGAGCCAGCGGAGGGTGTCGGGCAGCAAGGCGGCACCGTGTTTGCCATTGTGGGTACCTTCACCCATGATGAACTGGTAATCGTAGCCGGCGAATTTGAGGGCGGCGGCCATGTCTTCGTTCGCGAGAGGCCAGTTGCCGAATTGGTTGTCGAGGTCGTTTTTGCCGTCCTGTAGGAAGACGCGGAGGGGTTTTTTGTCGGTTTTGCGGATCAGGGCAGGATAGACGTGACCGCCGCGGATGTTGGTGAAGCTGCCGATGTGGCTGACGACTTTGCGAAAGGCGTCTGGACGCTCCCAGGCGACGGTGAAGGCGCAGATGCCACCGCTGCTGTTGCCACAGATGGCACGCTGGGCGGGATCGGTGGTGAGGGTGTAGTCTTTGGCGACGGCGGGCAGGATCTCCTCCAGCAAAAAGCGGGCGTAGCGGTCGCCTAGGGAGTCATATTCAAAGCTGCGGTTGCTGCGTGGTTTGTCCTTTGGGTTTTCGGTAGGGAAGACGCCGGGCTGGAGGAAGATGCCGAGGGTGACGGGCATCTGGCCTTTGGCGATGAGGTTATCAAAAACCGTGGGCACGCGGAACTGGCCATCCCGCTTCACAAAGCCGCCGCCATCACAAAAGACCATGACGGCAGCCGGGGTGCCTTTTTGGTATTGCGCGGGGACGTAGATCCACCAATCCCGCGTGGTGCCAGGGTAGATTTTCGATTGATTCCAGGGGGGCATCTGGATGACTTCCCCCTTGGGCACGCCTGGCTGCTCTTGGGAGTCTGGGCCGAGGACGTATTGATCATCCTGCGGGGCGGCGCTGAGAGGCAGGGCAGCGAGGGAAAGGGCGGTAGCGAGGCAGAAAAAGCGGCGGTGGGTCATGGAGGAAGGAGGGGGTGCAAACGCCCGGCGGGGGCGCATGTTGCAGGCGACCTAGGGAGATCAACTCAGGGCCAGGGGACCGGCGGTGCACATGTCGGGGTTTCCGTGGGTCTTGAGCTCCACGCCCATGCTGGCGGCTAGGGTGAGGTGCAGGCGGTTGTGCGGCTGCTCGTTGAAGTCCTGCATCTGGTTCATTTTCAGCCCTGGGGCGCGGCCGAGGCAGACGAAGGGGATGTCATCCAAGGTGTGGGAGTTGCCTTTGCCGAGTTCATTGGTCCAGACAATGAGGGTGTGGTCCAGCATGGTGCCGCTGTGGCCGGGCTCGGGGATGGAGTCGAGCTTTTGGGCGAGGTAAGCGAGCTGCTCGGCGAACCAGACATTGATTTTGGTGAGTTTTTCCTGGGAGTCCTCCTTCATGTCGGGGTCATGGGAGAGGTCATGATGTCCCTCCTGGATGCCGAGCCAGCGCATTTTGGCACCGCCGACGGAGGCGGTGTACTGGAGCGTGGCCACGCGGGCCATGTCGTTTGCCAGGGCGCTGACGAGCAGGTCGGTCTGCATCCGGCTGAGGCGGGGCATGTTGTCGTTTTCCAGGGTGATGCTGCCCTCTAGCACGGGCGGCTGGTGGCGAAAGGCACGGGCAGCGGCGGCCTCCTGCATCTCTTTTTCCATGCCACGGACGAGGGTGGCGTGCTCCTCCAGCATGGCGCGCTCCTCTGGCGGCAGGCTGGAGCGCACGCGGGCCAGCTCGCCACTGAGGTCATCGAGGATGCTGCGGATGTGCTCGCGCCCGCGCGCCTGGCCGTAGAGGCGGGCGAGCACGAGGGCGGGATCCGTCATGGGAGCCATGGGCTTGTTCGCGGCGGCATAGACCCAGCGCGTCCAGGGATCCGCGCGATCGGGGACATTGACGCCGAACTCTAGGCTGCCAAAGCGGGTGCGGGTGGAGGGATCCGCCTGGAGTTTTTCACGGATGACCTGATCGATAGACGGCCCTTTGGCCCAGCCTGCGGGCTGACCGCCGCCGCCCATGATGTTGCCGGCGTAGAGTTCGATGCCGGTGAGCAGGCAACTCATGCCGCGCTGGTGGCTATCGCCATCGCCACGGATTTTGTTGCTGATGCCCTTGAGCATGAGCAGGCGCTCCTTGAAGGGGGCCAGGGGCTGGAGGATGGGCTTGAGCTGAAAGGCATCTCCAGCACCGGGCTGATCCGGCCAGAAATTTGGCGGGACGATGCCATTGGGGCTGAACATGAAGATGAGCCGCTGAGGGGGCTTTTTCACTGCCGAGGCGGCACGCAGAGAGGGCAGCCCGGCGAGAAAAGGCAGCGCCAGGGGCGGCAGGGAGCGGAGGACATCGCGGCGTTTCATGGGTTTGAAGGGGGGAAAAAGGAGGGCTCAGGTGCTGGGGGGCTGGATGCCGTGCAGGGCGGCCAGGGTGGTGATCTCCAGGATCAGCTCCTGGATGTTGTGATTTTTGCGCACGAAGAAATCGTGCAGATGATCCAGGGTGCCCGCCCCATAAGCGGCGGCGGGCTGCTTGACCAGGGCGTGGAAAAGCTGGCTGATGAAGCTGAGGCGCGCCTGGCGGGAGCTGAGGGCGTGCTCCGCGATGTCTCGCGGGCCAGTGAAGCGGAAGGTCTGCCCCTCAGCGGTGGTGTATTCCGCGCTGGCATCCACGGGACGGCCGTTTTCCTCAGTGCGGAAGCGCCCGGCGGCATCGTAGTGCTCTAGGGCAAAGCCCAGGGGATTGATGATGCCATGGCAGGCCATGCAGTTTTCGCTCTTGGTCAGTTGCGTCACTTTTTCCCGCATGGTCAGATGGGGGTCGAACTTTTCATCCATGAACTGGATGGCCGTGATGGGCGGCCGCAGGGAGCGGCCCAAGACATTGCGGGTGAGAAAGACGCCCCGATGGATGGGGGAGGAGGATTTGTAGTAAGCAAAGGCACTGAGCAGCAGGGGGTGTGTGATGACACCGGTGCGCTGCTGATCCTGAGGGGGGATGACCTTTTGAAAACCCTGGGCACCCTCTGGGAATGGCGCACCATAGAGCTTTGCCAACCTTTCATTCAGGTACAGGTGGTCTGCCAGGAGGAGCTTGCGGTAGTCAGAGTCATCACTCCACACCACCTCATCCAGAAAGAGGTGGAGGGAGGTGCGCAGGTCGGCGGCCACCTCCTCGGTAAAGTCTGGGTAAGCCTTGGGGTCCCGGGCGATGTCGTCCGCCTTGTCCAGGTGCAGCCAGTGGTGGAAAAATTCATGCACCTTGGCGCGGGTGCGGGCGTCTTTGACCATGCGGCGCAGGCGCGGTTCCAAGTGCTCGCGCGTGTGCAGCTCAGCGCGGGCGGCGGGGCGCTGCAGATCCTCCGGCGGCACAGAATCCCAGAGGATGAGGCTGGCGCGGGCAGCGACGAGCCAGTCATCCTTCGGAGCTAACGCCGGGTAGATGAAGTGGGGAGATTTCAGAATCATGAGCACGCTGCGGCGCACGCCCCCAGCGGCATCCTGCCCAGCGCTGGCCAGCGGGGCATCGATGTGCACGGCGGCTTCTTTTTCCGTCACGGGGCGGCGAAAGGCGCGCTCGGCCAGCTTCACCAGCATGGCGCGGATCTTCTCTCGGCGGTCAGGCGCGTCCGGCTTGCTTTCTGAGAAGCGATCCAGGCGCTCCACGATGTAATCCGCAGCCTCCATGGCCGTCTGCGTCACCGCATCATCCCAGGCGCGTGAGACAGAAACGCCGCGCTCATAGCCTGCGCTGGCATCATCCGGCGGGAAGGAGGCGGTGCTGACAAACAGCTCCTTGGACCCACGCGGGGACAGGCAGCGCCCAGGGATCACCTCCTGCGGGCGGTGCGGTGGCTTCCACTCCAGGCGCACGGAGGCGCTCTTGTCCTTGTATTTGAAAAAAGCCAACCGCAGGGGGTAAAAGCGCCCGCCCTGGAGGTGCAGGCTGGCGCGGTGCTCAGCCATGATGCCACTGCTCACCCAGCCATCGATCAGCTTTTGGTCCTGCTCATTGTTCACCCACAGGCGCA
>JAIWOJ010000265.1 GCA_020216965.1 Prosthecobacter sp. | reverse complement strand
GGATCGGGGGAGCTCGCGGAGCTCACCTCTACCACGGCTGTGGAGAGAAGCGGAACTGCCCCGCTGCCACCGGCCTTGGCCGTGACCTTGCCCGCCGCTTCAGCCGTCAGCCTGGAACCGCAGGAAGCCATGCGCGTCATCTTTCCGCAGACGCTCACGGTCACGAGCAATAGCGGCGGCGGAGCGACCGATGGCTTTGCTCAGTTTGGGGAGCTGCTGCTCTCTAGCGGTGGCCCACAGCTCACGCCCACAGAATGGATTGATCCCAATGACGATCCCGCCAGCGGCACGACGACGAGTGGAAACAGCAATGTGCCTGCCATCCGTGCCCAGGAGCGCCAGGCACCTCTGCGCACGATCCTTTTGGATGATGGCTCCACGGCCACCTTTCCCTTTCCCATGCCTCACCTCAGTGGGGAGGGCACCCGCCGCTGTGGGGATACCGTGACCGACCTCACCGGCATCTTGGCCTACAATTTCAATGCCTGGCGCATCCAACCCACCGACCCCATCCCCTGGGTGGATGCCAACCCACGCCCCGCCCAGCCCCCTGACGTTGGGGGGAGGCTACGCGTGGCCTCCATGAATGTGCTAAATTACTTCACCACCTTTGGGGGCAGCAATGATCGCGGCGCTAGCAGCGCTGAGGAGTTCGCCCGGCAAAAAGCCAAAATCATCGCTGCCCTGGCAGGGCTGGATGCGCACATCATCGGCCTGATGGAGATCCAAAACTCCCCCTCTGCCATCTCGGATCTCCTTTCGGGACTGAATGACGCCGTCACGGATGATTATGCCGTCGTGGCTGATCCACCAGGCGGCTATCCGCTGGCTGGCACGAATGCAGATTTCATCCGCTGCCTGCTCATCTATCGCCCCAGCCGCATCACTCCGCGCGGGGATTGCCAGATGGATACCGATGGCGTCTGGTTTGTGGCGACGCCCACCGCTCAGGAGCCTGACAAAAGAAACCCCCTGCGCTTTCCCCTGGCGCAGGTGTTTGAGGAAAACGACAGCGGCGAGCGCTTCAGCGTCTGTGTGAACCATTGGAAATCCAAGTCCAGCATCGATGCCACCGGACTGAACCTGAACCAAAACGACGGCCAAGCTGCCTTCAACCATCTGCGCCGTCAGCAGGCCGCCCGCCTCGATGCCTGGCTGCAAGGCGTCGCCGCCATCACCGGCGAGCCCGATGTGCTCATCATCGGCGACCTGAACTCCTACGGCGAAGAAGACCCTCTCGATACCCTGCGCGCTGCCGGTTGGCAGGACCAGGGCCAGCGCTTTCAGGGCGTTGGTGACTACAGCTACCGCCTCGGCGGACAGCGCGGGCGGCTGGACCATGCCTTTGCCAGTGCCTCCATGGCCGCCCAAATTACCGGCCAAGACCACTGGCACATCAACGCCGACGAGCCCGCGTTTCTGGATTACAACGTGGAGAACAAAAAGCCCGGTCATTTGCCCATGAACCTAGGCACCCCCTACCGCAGCAGCGATCATGATCCCGTCCTTATCGGCATCCGCCTGAACGTGCCCGAGGTGGACTACGCCGCCTGGCAGGCCAGCCGCACTTGGCAGCCTGGCAATAGCCCCCTGCCTGAGGAGGATCCTGATGGCGATGGCCTCGTGAACCTGGCCGAATTTGCTATGAACCTCGACCCGGAGTCCCCCTCTGGCGGCAGCCAGTGGCTGGAAATCATTCCTCACCCCGATGGCCTGCGTGTGCGTCACCGCCGCCATCTCCAAGCCCTGGGCGTGCAAATCATCGCCGAATGGTCTCCCGACCTCGAACACTGGACGCCGTTGGTAGCCGCCCCCAACATCACTCCCCTCGATGCCCGCACTGAATCCCTGCAGTACGACCTTCCCGTTGATACGGAGGCACCGCGTGGCTTCACCCGCCTGCGTTTTGAAACCACGCCCTAGCTCACAAAGAACGCCATTGCTGCTCACGGGGCTGCTTCGTATTTTGCCCTGATGTCCGGCCCCCGAAACAAACCCGACCTCATGGCCAAGCTGCGCGACGTGCCCCACACGCCAGGCGTCTATGTCATGCGCGACCGCCTAGGCAGCGTGATCTATGTGGGCAAGGCGCGGGATCTGCGCAAACGCCTGAGCAACTACTTCACCCCCGCAAGATCAAAGCTCGCCGACCGAAAAACCCGCGCCCTCATCGCCAGCATCTGGGACTTTGACATCCATCAAGTGCGCAATGAGCCAGAGTCGCTGCTGCTGGAGGGCAAGTTGATTAAAGAATTCAGGCCAAAGTACAACATCAGCTTCCGCGATGACAAACGCTTCCTCATGGTGCGCGTGCATCTCCAGGATGATTTTCCCCGCTTTACCCTGACCCGGCTAAAAAAAGACGATGGCGCGCGCTACTTTGGCCCTTTTGCCCACAGTGGTGCGCTGCGCACCACGCTGAACTGGCTGAACAAGCAGTACGGCCTGCGCGTCTGCCGCCCCATCCATCCCGGAGAGCATGACTACAAGCACTGCTCCAATGACATCATCAAAAACTGCTGCGCCCCCTGCATCGGCCGCGTGAGCCCGGCGGACTACAAAAGCCGCATGGAAGAAGCCTGCGCACTGCTGGAGGGCAAAGGCGCGCGCGACCTGACCTCCATCCTGGAGGAAGAGATGCAGAAAGCTGCTGCCAAGCTCGATTTTGAACGCGCCGCCGAGCTGCGGGACATGGTGGAAGACCTAAAGAAGACCCTGGCTCCCAAGCGCACCTTTGAGCGCGGCGCGCGCATGAAGGTCATGTCCACTCTAGATCCCATGGCCGATGTGAAGGAGCTGCAGGAGGAGCTGGGCCTGGAAAAGCCGCCGCTGATCATGGAGTGCTTTGACATCGCCAACATCGGCACCGCGCACTGCGTGGCCAGCATGGTGCGCTTCAAAAACGGCGTGCCAGACAATGCCAACTACCGCCGCTACCGCATCCGCGCCGTCAGCGGCCAAAATGATTTTGTCAGTATGGCAGAGGTCATCCGTCGCCGTTTTTCCCGCATCCTCAGGGAAGGCCGCGAGGCCATGGGAGCAGAAGAGGCGGATTTTAGCCAAGAATCTCCCCTGGAAGCTCTGGAACGCCTCGGCAGTGCAGGAGATGCACGGAAGCCTTTCATCAAGCTCCCAGACCTCGTCATCGTCGATGGTGGCAAAGGGCAGCTCGGCATGGCCGTCGAGGAACTGCAAAAGCTAGGGCTCGGTGGCTTGCCAATCGTGGGCCTAGCCAAGCAACACGAAGAGGTCTTTTTCCCAGGCGAATCTGAACCCGTGCGCATTCCCCATGATCGCGGTGCCTTAAAGCTGCTCCAGCGCATTCGCGATGAGGCGCACCGCTGGGCCAATGGCTACCATCAACTGCTGCTGGCACGTCGGGTGGAGGAAAGCCTACTGGACGACTGTCCCGGCGTCAGCCAGAACCGCAAGGCCGCCCTGCTCAAGGCCTTTGGCTCCGTGGCCCGGCTGCGTCAAGCCAGCGCGGAGGACATCGCCGCCAAAGTCAGCGGCATTAGCCGCACGCTAGCGGAGACCATCGTGGACTTTCTGGCCTCTCGTTCTTGAGCTTTCCAGCGTCAGTGAGCCCGAAATCCACCTCTTGGTGAGCATTTTTACCCGTCCCTTTGACAGCCGGGGGGGACCGTGCAAGATGCCGCGCTTTCCGGCCAAAGTGGAACAGGTTTTTAACCTCTCCGTCCCCTCCACGGCCTCCTGAAAGCGCCCCAATCATACGCTTTCTCTCCGCTCCCAGCCCTTCGCTCCACGCTTCCCCCATGCCCAAAGACACCTCCATCCATCGCATCCTCGTCATCGGCTCCGGCCCTATCGTCATCGGCCAGGGCTGTGAGTTTGACTATTCCGGCGTTCAAGCCTGCAAAGCGTTGAAGGAGGAAGGCTATGAAGTGGTGCTCATCAACTCCAACCCGGCCACGATAATGACCGATCCGGAGTTCGCCTTCCGCACTTACATTGAGCCGATCACGCCGGAGATGGTGGAGAAAATCATCATCAAGGAAAAGCCGGATGTGCTCCTGCCCACGCTCGGCGGCCAGACCGCCCTGAACACCGCCATGGCCCTTCATCGCGCAGGCACGCTGGAAAAACACGGCGTGCGCATGATCGGTGCCAAGCCGGAAGCCATCGAGAAGGGCGAGGACCGCCTGCTTTTCAAAGAAGCCATGCTCAAAATCGGCCTCGACCTGCCGCAGTCCGGCGTGGCGCACACGATGGACGAGGCGCGCAAGATCGCCGACCAGATCGGCACGCTGCCGCTCATCATCCGCCCGGCCTACACGCTCGGCGGCACCGGCGGCGGCATCGCTTACAACCGCGAGGAGTTTGAGAGCATCACCGCACGAGGCCTCGACCTCTCGCCCGTGAGCGAGGTGCTCATCGAGGAGTCGTTGCTCGGCTGGAAGGAGTTCGAGATGGAGGTCATCCGAGACAAGGCGGACAACTGCGTCATCATCTGCTCCATCGAAAA
>JAIWOJ010000264.1 GCA_020216965.1 Prosthecobacter sp. | reverse complement strand
CTTTCTCGCGGTTTGGCGGATGAAATCCAGGCTCATGGAATCAAGCGCAGCCATGTTTTATCCGGCGGCGGTTGCCGCCTTGCGTGCTAGCACCGTGAGGTCTGCCCCCAGCAGTGGCGTCCAGAGAGAGCGCCACTTTGCCAGCCTGCCAAAGCAGTGACATTTCTCCACCGTCAGGCCATGACGGCTCATCACCATGCGCAGGGCATCCAGCGTAAAATGATGCAGGTGCTGTCCGTCCCAGGCATGGATGAAGTCAGCATCCGAAGTATCCGCCGTCACCGGCAGCCGCCCCAGCAGCAGATCAATCCGCCGCTTGAGGTAGGCGAGGTTCGGCACCTGTACCACCGCCACAGCGCCAGGCTCCAGCACCCGGGCGATCTCACGCACAGCGTGCTCCACATCAAAGACATGCTCCAGCACCATGATCATCGTCAGCGCGGAAAAATGGCCGTCCGGGAAGGGCAGATCCCCTTTGTCCAGATCATGCACTTGGCAGTGGATGCCATGACGGCGCTCCAGCACCTGCCAGGCAGCGGGAAAAGCGGCGATATCCACGCCATACGACTCCTGCGCCATGCCACGGATAGGCAGGATGAAGTCCCCTGAGCCGCAGCCAACATCCAGGGTGCGCCGGAAGGGCGCAAACTCATGCAGCAGATGATAAACCACGCCATGCCCATGCTCACGCGGCGTCTTTTCCGCCGGCAGGCGGTAGATGGCAGATGGCCACTCCCCACGCTCATACATGCCCTCCCAGTCCGCTGTGACGGCGGAGGAGTAGTGCTGGGTGTAGTAGGCCTGGGCGTCGAACTGGCTCATTAACTGGCTCATTCTGAGAGAAATTCAGCGCTTATCCCAGGCTCCAGCCTGGAGGTCAATCCTGATCCTCGCCCGCAACCGGTCAGCTAGCCCTGCCAGCCGCGCGGCGGTGCGAAAACCGGTCACGCGGGAGCAGGCCGCCAGCCACGGTGGGGAGGTCGGCAAATAAGCGGGACAGAGCTGCTGCAAGAGGCGGCTACTTTGCTCAAACAGCCGGTTATCCAAGCCTGCCGCCTGCCTGCAAAGGTTGCCCAGGCCCTGGATGATCCACTGCCGCCGCGCTGCCAGTTGCTGGGCGTTTGATTTCAAGCGCCAGTGCTCTTCAATGCTCTGCGTATTCGCCAGGCAGTCCCTCAAAAACGCCAGCCGACTGCGGGTGGACACAGAACCATGGCGATGCTGGCGATAGAGCACTGCGACCTGTTCATCATGCACCCAGCGCGCCCCAGCAGCGGAAGCCTCCCAGGCAAAGCGAGCATCTTGAATGACCGGCAGCCATTCTTTCCAAGGCAGCACCTTTTCCAAAAAAACCCGTCGGTAGAGATAGGCACCGGTCGGGCACCAAAAATGAGTAAAAAAGGCGATCTCTGGATCCTCATGCACCTGCTCTATGGAGCGATGCACCGTCTCGCCGGGGGCAAAGCTGCCGTCCGGTCGTTCATCCAGCCGCTGCCAGTCGCCATAAACCACGTCCGCCTCCGGATGCGCCGCCATCAGGGCCACCTGCCGCGCCAGGGTGCCGGGCAGCAGCACATCGTCTGCATCCAGATACTTCACCAGCGCCCCACGCGCCTGCGCCGTGCCCAGGTTCCGCGCGTGGCTCACGCCGCGATTTTCCGTGCGCAGCAGCCGCACCTGCGGCCATGTTTGGGTGACGTAGTCCGCCGTGCCGTCCGTGGAGCCATCATCCACCAGCACGATCTCAAATTCAGCCCCCTGCTGCGTCATCACGCTGCCTAGCGTCTCCGGCAGCCAGCGCAGGGCATTCCAGGCGGGAATGACGACGGAGATTAAAGAGCCGTCCATTCGCAATCGTAGGGCAGGTTCATGACGGGCGTCCAGCCAGGCTGCGGGTGGCCGTGGCTTTCGGAGGTCACATGCAGCTCAGGCACCAGCATTTCCTGCAGCACTAGCTCACCCTGCACCACGAGGCCCACCTGCCAGCGATACACGCCCGGCAGCAGCGGCAGAGAGGCTAGACGCAGGCGCACCCGCAAGGTGCCCGCAGGGGCTTCAAAGGGCTCAATGTGCAGGCTCACGAGCAGGGTGTTGGAAGCATCGCGCAGGTGCAGGCCCAGGTTTGCCCGCGTGGCGGGGCGCGGGGCATGTAGCTCAAAGCAGAACTCGGCTGCCTGATTCTCATCATAGAGGTGACTGGCTGCACCAACTGCCTCTGGCCCGCCCACCCACCAACGCCGCATGTGAAACACATGCTCCAAATGGGGCTGCGCCTGCTGCAGGCCGCGCTCTTCATAGTCGGAGACGATGCCTGCCGTCTCACCAAAGCCACGGATGCGGCCAGCCTCCAACAGCATCGCCTTCGAGCAGAGGCGGCGCGTGATGAGCATGTTGTGCGTGACCAAAAGCACCGTGCGCCCGCCACTGGCGGCATTTTCCATCTTGCCCAGGCACTTTGCCTGGAACTGCGAATCCCCGACCGCCAGCACCTCATCCACGATCAGGATCTCCGGCTCCAGGTGCGCCGCCACGGCAAAGGCCAGGCGCACATACATGCCGCTGCTGTAGCGCTTCACCGGCGTATCGAGGAACTTCTCCACCTCGGCAAAGTCCACGATCTCATCGAACTTCGCGCGGATTTCCGCCTTGGTCATGCCGAGGATGGCACCATTGAGAAAGATGTTTTCCCGCCCGGTCAGCTCAGGATGGAAACCGGTGCCTACCTCCAGCAAAGAGGCCACCCTGCCCTCCAGCGTGATGCGCCCCTGGGTCGGCTCCGTAATGCGGCTGAGGATCTTCAGCAGCGTGCTTTTCCCGGCACCATTGCGCCCGATGATGCCGACGACCTCCCCGCGCCGGATCTCAAAGTTCAAATCCTTCAGCGCCCAAAATTCCTCCTGGGCAGCATAGGCGCGGCTAGGGCCAGTGCGCAGCCAGCGGAGCGGCGCGGTGGCAGTGCGCACGAGGGCATCACTAAACTTTCGGTAGGGGCCGTCCGCCTTCAGATGGTGGTTCAGCACATAGCGCTTGCCCACGTTTTCCACGCGGATGATGGCATCTTCAGACATGTTGCTGCTGCTTGTTTTCTGCGAGAAAGGTCACTCTGGGGCTTGGGTGGGCTTTTCACCCACCGCCATCAAGCCCACATAAATCATGCTATCCGCCGTGCCTGCTGGGGCCACGGCCTGGTGGGCAAAAAGGGCATCCGCCAACCTGTGCCAGGCGGGCTGCAGCCTGCGCCACAGCCCGAGCACGAGCTGCATCCCGCGACGCCCCTGCTGTGAGCGCAGGCCGGTCAGACAGCAGCTCCAGCGATCCATGAAAAACATCCACGCCCTGCCACCGAAGGTGATTTTTTGCACCCGCACATTTTGGGCACCTGCGTCCTGCATCTCAGCCGCGAGGCCATCTGCCGTCCAGCGCCGGAAGTCCGCCGGGCAGCCATGCTCCTCAAACAAGCCGTGCGTGGTCACCACCAGCCTGCCGCCCGGCTTCAGCAGGCGCAGGCACTCGCGCAGCACCGCGCCGGGGTGGCGCACATGCTCCAGCACCTGGGTGCAGAGCACGAGCTCATAGCTGGCGTCCGGCGCATCCACCCTGCCCGCCTCGTCCATGGCATGGTCTAGGCCAGGCGTGCCCGGTAGGTCCGTGCGGTGGTAAGTCCGCTGAGAAAAGAGACGGCGGTAGGGCGAGCCACCGCAGCCGTAGTCCAGCACCGTTTCCGCAGGGTCTGCCGTGATGGGGCGCAGCGCCGCCAGAAGATCCACCAAATGCAGGTAAAAATCATCGCCACGACGTGGTTGCAGCCGCTCACGCAGGTAGCCCTGATCGGCAAGCACAGAACTCAGGCTGGTATCCAAGCTCATGAGCAGACCTCCTCCCGGCGGGTGAGAAGTTCTTGGAAGAGCGCCTCATAGCGGCTGACGCAGCGCTCCATGCTGAAGGCGGCACCTGCCTGCGGAGCCGCAGCGCAAAAGGCAGCACGGCGGTTGGCGTCCAGCATCTCCTCCATCGCCGCGGCCAGCGCAGGCACATCCGCTCGGCCATTCGCAGCGAGCGGCACGATCTTCCCTGCCCCGCCCAGCATCTGCGGAATGCCGCCGATGTTTGTCGCGATGACCGGCCTGCCACAGAGCAGGTATTCGATGACGCTCAGCGGCAAGCTTTCCTCAGCTAGGCAGGTGGGTAGCAGGCCCACGTCAAAACCGCGCACCCAGGCAGCGGCGTCTGGCTGATGGCCGGCATGGATGATCCAGGGCTCTGCCTGCGTCTCCGCACGCAGCTTTTGCAAGGCAGGACCATCCCCCACCAGCACCAGCCTGAGGTTCTGCCCACGGCGCTGCCGAACCATGCGTGCGGCCGCCACGGCCTCGCGCCAGCCTTTGTCCTCGACCCCGCGCGCCACCATGCCGAACGTGGTGCCGTGGAAAGGCGGCAACACGCTGGCTGCGGTCGAAACACGATGGCCGTAGGGGATGGTGGTGACGC
>JAIWOJ010000263.1 GCA_020216965.1 Prosthecobacter sp. | reverse complement strand
TCTTGCTCCCAAAGCAAGCGCTCTACCAGGCTGAGCTACGTCCCGAAATAAACCCTCCAGGCGGAGGGGCGCGGATAGTCCAGCAAGATGCTCCAAGCGCAAGAAGAAAGCGCGGAAAATCGAGGTCAAAGCAAAAGTGGCACCACAAGCCAGTATTTAATTTTTCATTACATACATTGTTTGTAGTTAATTAATGTGCGCTTTTCGCACTCTTTTTGTTCAGATGCTGCAATCCGGACGGCTTTGCCTGCTCCTGCGCTTGGTCAAGCTCTCGGGTCAGATTGACATTGACGCGCCTGAGTATGGCGGCATTTCCTCCCGCGTGCCTTCCCCTCCTGTTTCTCACCGCCAACTGCTGGATGAAAACGGTGTTTATCGCTGTTTAGACCAGATTGCATCAGAGATTCATCGTGCTTGGCCGCAGGAACCCAAGCTAGCTCTTGTGGGGATTTACAGACGCGGCGTGCCATTTTCTGAATCCCTGGCGACACGCTTGCGTGCAATGGGCCGTGAGGTGGAGCTAGGCAGGATCGACATCACTCAATATCGAGATGATCTAAACTCCTTCACTGTTTTGCCAAGATTAGAAGGTTCAGACATCCGGTTTCAACTGGATGATGCGGTCGTCATCTTGTGCGATGAGGTTATTTATACAGCGCGCACTTGCCGCGCGGCACTGGAGGAGTTGCTTGGTTTCGGTCGTCCGCGTTGCGTAGAGCTCGCAGTGCTCGTCGATCGCGTGGGACGGCAGATGCCGTTTCAGGCGAATTACGTAGGCATCTCCGTGGAGCTTCCGCCGGATGAGCGCGTGAATGTCTGCTTCTCTGCCGTGGATGGGCGTGATGAAGTATTCGTGTCATCTTGGGATGTGAAGCCGTCCTAAACCATCCCCCTTTCGCAGTAAGTAAAAAAAGACCATGATCCCGAGGAAAGACCTGCTCGACATTGCCTCACTCACAGAGGAGGAAATTGAATTCGTGTTGGCAAATGCCGTGCCATTCAAAGATCTGTTCAAAAGAACGGTCAAAAAGGTGCCAACGCTCAAGGGGCAATCCGTGCTAACCCTTTTTTATGAGCCTAGCACGCGCACACGTTCTTCTTTTGATGTCGCAGCAAATCGGCTCTCTGCCGATGTGGTCCATTTTGACATAGAATCCTCCAGCGTGGTAAAGGGGGAATCGGTGCTAGACACGGTGGAGACTCTAGAATCCATGCGTGTGGATTACATCATCGTGCGCCATAAGCAGTCCGGCATCCCTGGGTTCATCGCCCGAAACACGCGCGCTAGCGTCATCAACGCCGGGGATGGTTGGCATGCCCATCCCACCCAGGCATTGCTTGATGCCTTTACGCTCCGGGAAAAATTTAGCGATCTACGCGGTGCCCGCGCCTTGATCGTTGGAGACATTCAGCACTCACGCGTAGCGCGCAGCACGAGCCTGATCCTCCGCCGCTTAGGCATGAGCGTCGCCTACTTGGCACCTGGTTCCATGATGCCACGGGAGACCCCAGAAGAAATTCCACTCTTTGGCAATTGGGATGATGCCTTTGCCTGGCGGCCTGATGTGATTTATCTTCTTCGGGTGCAAAGTGAGCGCATGGATGAGCCCTTCTTTCCAAGCGCTGCGGAATACCATCGCTACTATGGTCTGACGGATGCGCGTGTCGAAGTTCTGCGTGAACGCAGGCTCTGGCTGATGCATCCGGGCCCCGTCAATCGCGGGGTGGAGATCACCGATCGCGGCATGAACTATGAGCGTTGCCTGATCAATCAGCAGGTGGAAAACGGCATCGCGGTGCGCATGAGCGTTCTTTATTGGCTAAAGCCAGGCGCAATCCCTGCTGCGGCCTGAGTCCCCTGCACTCACGGAATCTTCCATGCTCCTAGCAGGGAGAATTCATCTAGTGTCTGCGTATTTGGAGGCATGTTGAAGATTTTTGCGATCTACTTTGCGGCAACCGTCGCTCTACCACTGAGCGCGGTTGATTTCGTCAAAGATGTGCAGCCAATCCTGCGAGAGCGCTGCTACTCCTGCCATGGCGCTGGAAAGCAGGAGGCTGCCTTCCGCCTAGATCACAAGCCTAGCGCACTCAAAGGGGGGGATTTTGGTGCCGCGATTAAGCCAGGTCACAGCGCTGATTCTTTGCTTGTGCACGCGATTGAAGGGCGCAATCCCAAAATGCGCATGCCGCGTCGAGGCGAGCCACTTTCAGCCGCTGAAATTCAAATGATCCGGGACTGGATCGATGAAGGTGCAGAATGGCCCGACAGTGCCAGCGTCAAGATCGAGAGTAAGCTAGACCACTGGGCATTTAAGCCGCCCGTAAAACCCAAAGTGCCGGAGGTCGGTGCAAGGCACCCAATTGACGCATTCATCTGGGCAAAGCTGGCTCAAGAAGGGCTCAAACCAGGCCCGCGAGCGGCAGATCGCACACTTGTGCGCCGTCTGCATCTTGACCTGCTTGGCCTTCCGCCCCAACTGGACACTTTGCCTGAAGCATCGAACCTAACGGATGAAGGCTACCTTGCGCTAGTAGATCGGCTTTTGAAAAACCCACACTATGGCGAGCGCTGGGGACGCCATTGGCTGGATGCCGCGCACTATGCAGACTCCAACGGCTATGAAAAAGATCCTATGCGCTTCATTTGGTTTTATCGAGATTGGGTGATTCGTGCCTTCAATCGCGACTTGCCCTACGATCAATTCATCATTGAGCAAATCGCAGGAGACCAACTGCCCCAGGCTACTCAAGACCAAATCGTGGCCACCGGCTTCCTGCGCAATTCCATGATCAATGAGGAGGGCGGTGTTGATCCTGAGCAGTTCCGCATGGAGGCCATGTTTGATCGAATGGACACGATCGGTAAAAGCATCCTGGGCCTGACCATCGGCTGCACTCAGTGCCACGATCACAAATACGATCCCATCAGTCAGCAAGAGTATTATCAGATGTTTGCCTTTTTGAACAATGACAACGAGCCCTGGCGAGTCGTCTATGATAGTAGCGAACAGATGCAGCGGGCTCAGATCCTGCGCCGGATCCATGAGCTAGAGGCAAAGCTCAAGCACAATACTCCAGATTGGCCGCAACGCATGGCAGCTTGGCAGCAGTCCCTAAAACCGCAGCCACGCTGGGTCACACTCAAATTTGAGGACGATCCCAGCGGCGGCGAGAAAGCACTACGGCAGCCTGATGGCAGCATCCTGGCACAAGGTTACGCGCCGACTAAGAGCGAGGTAAAATTTACTGTGAAGATTGATGGCCCAATGACAATCGCCTCGTTTCGCCTGGAACTGATGAATGACCCCAACCTCCCCGCGTACGGGCCTGGCCGCTCACAAAAAGGCACCGCTGCTCTGACAGAATTCAACGCGACTCTTCAGGTGAATGGCAAAGATCAACCGCTCAAGTTTTCCAAGGCTACGGCTGACTTTGGCGAGCCCGAAAACACACCCATACCTGCTTTTGCCAAAGACCAAGATGCCACGAAGGATAAGCGTGTCACGGGCCCAGTGAGCTATGCCATTGATGGCAAGGCCGAAACCGCTTGGGGCATCGACGCAGGGCCAGGGCGGCGGAATGTCCCCCGCAATGCCGTTTTCGTCTTAGAAAAGCCCATAGAGGTCACGCGAGCCTCTACCCTCATGATTGGCCTCAGCATGAAGCATGGCGGATGGAATAGTGATGACCTACAGACCATGAATCTTGGGCGTTATCGCATCAGTGCATCCGATTCATCTTCAGCCGAGGCTGATCCGCTTTATGGCAAAAAAGATGCGTTCTCAGTTTTCCGCCAAACCGTTCCAGAATGGCAATCGATCAACGAAGAGATCGAAGCTCTCTGGAGGCAGCATCCTGAAGGTACCACTACCCTGGTGCTAGATGCTCGTGAACAGCCACGCATGACCAGCGTTCTGAAACGAGGAGATTTTCTCAAGCCTGGCAGCCCCGTCCGTCCTGGCGTTCCCTCCGTCCTAAATCCCCTGCCCTCTCATGCAGATGGCTCACGGCTCAGCTTTGCCAGATGGCTTGTCTCCCGAGATGCTCCCACCACGGCGCGCGCGTTTGTCAACCGCGTCTGGCAGACTTATTTTGGCATTGGACTGGTGGAGACGCCCGAAGATTTCGGCACCCAAGGAGCGCGTCCTAGTCACCCTGAGCTGCTGGATTGGCTGGCTTGTGAATTCATGGAAAAAGGTTGGAGCATCAAGCACCTACACCGCCTCATCGTGACCAGCCAGACCTATCAGCAAGATAGCCGTGTGATGCCAGAGCTTTTGGAAAAAGACCCCTACAACCGCCTGCTGGCGCGCGGTGCTCGCTTCCGTGTCGAGGGGGAGATCGTGCGGGATATTCAGCTCAGCGTCAGCGGACTCTTGAATGATCAAATCGGAGGACGTGGCGTCATGCCGCCCGCTCCTGACT
>JAIWOJ010000262.1 GCA_020216965.1 Prosthecobacter sp. | reverse complement strand
CCGGATGTCAGGGTAGAGCTGGCGATTTACGGCAGCCAGGGTGGCGGAAGGGGTCTGTGTCACCTGGGCGCTGAAGCGAGTGGCGCTGCGGCACATGGCGGTGATGATCGCGGCAGCCGTGCCTTTGCCAGATACATCGGCGATGACGACGCCTAGCTTTTGGTCATCAAGGGGGATGTAGTCAAAGTAATCACCGCTCAGCACCCTGGCGGGGATATTTTTCCCTGCAATGACTAGGCCGGGAACCTCGGGCGGGCGGTCTGGCAGCAGGATGCGCTGGATGTCGCTGGCACTGCGTAGCTCGATCTCGATTTGCCGTTTTTCAGCAGCCTCCTGGTGAGCCATGGCATTGGCTAGGGCAAAGGCGCTTTGTTCCACGAGAGAGCGAAAGACCTCAAAGTCGTTCGATGTGTAGCGGCGCTGGTCCGCAGGGGAGGTTACAGCCAGCACGCCGAGTCGGCGGCTGCCAGAGCTGAGAGGGCCAACCATCACCGTGGTGCGGCCATGAAGGTCACCACCGCTGCCGCCCAGGCGGGTGTCTGATCTTAGATCAGTCAATACTTCGACCTTTTGCGCTTGGAAAATATCCCCCAACAAGCCCTCCCCGACATTGACCGAATGCAGGCGCAAAAAGCTGAGCAGGGACGGGCGGCTGGAGCGCGCCATGGCAGCGATGCGCTCCGGCACCGCCACAAGCGGAACGCAGGCATCGGAGTGAAACCTGGGCACCAGTGAGCGTCCGGTACCGTCCAGCAAATAAAGTGCGCCGCCTGTGCTGCCTGTGACCTTCATGGCCCCCTCCACGATGAGGCGATAGATGGCAGACTGGCTATCTTCACGCGCGATGGCTTCCCCTAGGTCATGCAGGTAGCAAAACATCCGGCGCTCTTCTTCCAGAATCTCCTGCTCCTCCCGCTGGAGCCGGGCAATCGCCTGATTTTTCTGCGCAGAAACTCGCACCAGCAGGCTGATGGCAGCGGCTAGGGCCAGAAGAAGAAAAACGATCAGGAGGGTATTCATGGGGCGTGCCCAGACTTTCCGGTCCGGCACCCTCACGGTGGGGGCCATGACCGGTATCCTGGGCCGGGGCCGGTCAGGCCGGAGCGGGAATCGGCGCGGTCTGCTGGCTGGCGTCCAGTTCCTTTTCCAGGAAGTGGATCACGTCACGGAAGCGGGACTGGTTCCGATGACTGAGATTTGATAAAGTCTGGTGGGCAGTCAGCACATGGGCAGTCTGCTCAAGCTTGCAGGCGCTGGCCTGTTCCTGGCAGGCAGCCAGGTCCTCACACACGGCTTTCCGCTCTTCCGGCCAGCGTGTTCCGTCGGTATCGACCTCTAGGATCTGGTCCAAGCCTAGATCATTGAGCAGTTGGAGGTTGCGCGCGTTGGCATTCAGCACGCTCAGGGAGCCACCGCCGTGCTCCATCAGAGAAAGGGCGGTGCCCGTGAGGGTGCCTAGAAACGTAGAATCCATCATGCTGCATCGCTCCAGATCAATGACAAGGTCGTGCATGCCCTCCTCAATCACGGCCTGAAAGGCACGCTTGACCTGCATGGAGTTGAGATAACTGCCACGACCCTCGACGCGCAGCCAGAACACGCCACCGATCCGGCCAACCAGAATATTAGACGTAGGCGTCATGGGGCGAAGGGCTGGGTTCAGGAAAAAATTCGCCTCACGGCCCGGGTTGGATGCACCCGCTTGCAGCGATTTGGATTCTCTCCGTTGGCAGGTTTAGCACTCATCGCAGGCGGCTTAGTTCCATAAATAAGATCGCTGGCTGACCAGCTCTTCGTTGCCGCGCACGACTGTGACACGCCAGGCAGTGACACGACCTCCATTTTTGTACTCATCCCCCGTCACTTGAAAGCGGCTGATGTTAGATCGTCGGATATTTTCTACATCGACTTCCTGTACTTTGGTGGCGAGGGCATCATTTGCCTGGCGGTATTCAAAGCGCACCTTCACCGGGGTAGAGCGGTCATTCACCTTCCAAAACACCGTGTAATAATGACCGCCACGGTCCATCATCTCCGCCTTGGTCACGGCACCATAAAGATGGTGCTGACGCTCAAACATGATGGCCTGGTCTGCCACCTGCAAAGGAGTGCCTGGCAGCAGGTGGTAGTATTTTACCCGTGAAATCACGCCGCCATCGCCACGGGTGGCTGAGGAGCATGACAGCAGGCACGCGGCCGTGCCGACGACGAAAAGACGGAGGAGAAAGCTGCGTGTTCCGGGAGACATTCTGAAACCTGGATTATTCAGAGAGGAGCCCGTCCTGTCAACGTGCGGAACAAAGAAGTCCGGCCAGGGATGTGCTTAAGCCACAAGGTGCAAGCGCTGCCGGTTAAAGATGAAATTGACACTTCATGCAAAAGCTCCTTGCAAATGTCCGACAGCCATCCAGTTTGGCAGCCCTTCCGCAAGGAAAAGGGTAGGTACCCAAGTGGCCAACGGGGGCAGACTGTAAATCTGCTGGCTTACGCCTTCAGTGGTTCGAATCCACTCCTGCCCACCATCTCGTTCAAGAATCAAGGTGGTGTTTTCTGGGGAAAGTGATGCAGTTAGTTATTGGGAGAGTCTGCTCAGCATTTGCAGGGCTTGAGCGTGGAAAATTTCTTCCCATTCGGCCCCCACAATGACGTCACAGTCTTCCTGGGCGTAGCCGCGATTCAGGCGCTGCTGGGCGGTGGCTGTGTACCAGAGATAGCCGTTGGTGTAGCCGGAGATGTGTGCATTCACATCCTTGGCAGCTTTTTTGATGTTGAGACCTACTTGGGCAGTCATTTCGCCTGGAAAGGTGATGAGTTTGAAGCCGCCGATCCGCAGACCGCAGACTTCCGCTTCGACTTTGGTGCTGGCTGCTTCAGCGGTAGCCGCAGAGTGCTTTTTGAGCAGGGCTAGGTTGGTACCTAGGCGCGTGAGTTTTTCCATGATCTCGAGGTTGGCAAGGTAGGTTTCCACTTGGGCACGGTTGTCTGCGTCGAGCGCACGCAGTGCCTCGGGGTGATCAAGGTAGGCCTGGGCGTAGTGGGAGGGAGTTTCAGGATAAAGCCGGTGCTGGAGGAGCAGAGGCAGAAAGGTTTTGAAATTGATGTTTGTAGGGCGCAAGGCGGCGAGAAGAGCCTTTTGTTCCGCCTCCATGGCGGCGATGCGGCTCGCGTAATCGGTGGCGCGGGGCAGCGAGAGGATGGTGCGGCTAGCTTTGAGGGTGTCGTCAGACTGGGGAGTCATTTGACGCAGGGCGGATAAAACGCTGGCACCCAGCAGGGTACCTAGCGGCTCAGCATCCGCAGGGCGGCTGATTTCTTTGTAATGCACGGGATTGATGTCGCCGCCGCAGCCCTGCAGGAAGAAGGCTGTGGCCCCGGTGGCCTCCTCAATAACCTTGGAAGCAAAGCCGGGGTAGTCGGCAGAGCTGCCCTTGCTGGGTGGATTCATGATCGGGTGGCAGGCGAAGTGATACAGGATCGCCAGTGGGGTGCCATCGAAGCGATCCAGTCGTAGAAGGCCAATCTGGGGATCAATCGGGCCTGTGGCGGCCACTTGATCATCAGGCGGCATGGCGTAGGCGCGGCGCATATCCGCCTGTGTGCCGTCCTTGAGGATCATACGGCGGTTTTCACTGATGCGTGCTTCATGGCCAATTCCAGCGCTTGCTCGGACGGGGGTGAGCCTGCTTGCTGCATCCTTCACCGCTTGGATGACGAGGGGCTGCAGATCCCCACGGACGATGCCGTGACAGTGGCTGGCATTGATGATGATATGTGCGGACAGCCCTGCGAGGTCTCTGCGCACGGATTCTAGGAAGCCATTCCCGATGCGACCGATGCCTCCGACGGCAACAGCATCTAGGGTGATGAGGACGGCGGTGGTGTCACCATTTTTTAGCACGAGGGCTTTGGCAAAGCTGGGATCATGGACACGCACCGCGCGGTCAGTGATGTCCACCACGGCTGTGCCTGCGAGCAGCTCAGCGTGCAGTGGAGAGGCGGCCAGGAGGAAGGGCAAAAGCAGGCGCATGAGGTTGGGATACGCCGCGCGCACAGGTGCCTTTTCGCCGTGAGGCGTTGCTTCCTGCTTCCACGGTGGCTAGAGACGCAGGTCAAAACCAGCTTTGGCAACGCGGTCGCCATTCACCTGGAGCTCGACGATGTGATGCCCTGGGTAATGTTTGCGGGTGGTGAAGTCACGAATGACCTGGCTTTTCTGCAAGGTGATCCTACTCAGGCCAGGCAAGATGGCCTCCTTCCATTTGAAGACCTTTTGAAAAGCTGCGCCGCTCTGCTTCACATAATGGATGATGTAATCCACGGCTACGCTCTGGGGCTCATCGCGGGTGGACTGTAGGGTTACTTCGAGATGGAGGCGGTCACCCAAGTGCAACTTTTTGGGGGTAATTTTCAGATGAGCCTGGATTTCTGCCTGCTGGGAGAAGCCGAACAGGCGAAGCGCTCTGGCGTGACCTTGTTTGATGAGGGTGCGGCAGGCGTGGCGGGCGATC
>JAIWOJ010000261.1 GCA_020216965.1 Prosthecobacter sp. | reverse complement strand
CCACGAGCCAATGCTAGGCCGTCCGGCCAGTTGTGAGCCGGTTTGGCAGACCGCCATGATGGTCCCAGCCCATGTGAAAGAGCTGAATGCAGCGCACATCGCGTTCGGCAAGACGTCGGGCGAGCAGGCAGTTCGCGGCATAGGTACCTGGCTTGGTCACATCTGGCCCATACATTTCTAAAATATGCTGTGGCTCGTTTCGAGTGTCCACGAGGTCAGGCACGCTGATTTGCATGCGGAAAGCCATTTCATACTGGGCGATACGTGTGGCCGTTTCGGGATCGCCGAAATCTTGGAAGTCCCGTTCATTCAGCGCAGCGAGTTCATCCAACATCTGGCGACGCATGGAACGATCTACACCAGCAGGATTCGACAGGTATAGAACAGGATCGCCCGAATTTCGGAAGCGCACACCGGCGTGATGTGTGGGCAAAAAACCGCTACCCCAAAGTCGATCGTAGAGCGGCTGGTCATCACGACGCCCCGTGCCAAAGGAGGTCATGACGACGTAAGCTGGCAGGTCGCGGTTCAAGCTGCCTAGGCCGTAGCTCAGCCACGAGCCAATGCTAGGCCGTCCGGCCAGTTGTGAGCCGGTTTGGCAGAAGGTGATCGCGGGATCATGGTTGATTGCCTCAGTGAACATTGAACGGATGAGGCATATCTCATCGGAAACAGTGCTGATATTTGGAATGAGCTCGCTCAATTCCATGCCGCACCTGCCGTGCTTGGAGAATTTGAACATCGACGGCGCGACTGGGAAGGATTTCTGGCCCGAAGTCATCGTCGTAAGTCGTTGGCCTTGCCGAATGGACTCGGGCAGATCCTTCGCGCGTTCTTTCTCCATCTTTGGCTTTGGATCAAAGAGGTCCATCTGTGACGGGGCACCACTTTGGAAGAGATAAATGATGCGTTTCGCCTTCGGCGGATAGTTAGGAAACCATGTCGCGCCATTAAGTTGCGAGAGTGCTGCTGTGCTGACAACCGCAGCGGAATTTTTTAGGAAAATGCGGCGGTTGAGAGCGTCTTGGAACATGAATTCGGTTTTCATAGAATCAGTCACGAGTGACAACACGATCAAGGTTCAGCAAAACGGAGGCGGTGGTCGTGTAAGCGGCAAGTTCAGCGGCATCTAGCGAGTTGTCGGCTTTGAGCATGCCTTGGTTGAGCAGCGCTTTCGCCTCATCAAGCTTTGCTTGGAAAGTAGTGAGTCGGGTTTGATAGCCTTTGACGAGCTTTTTTAGAGCTTCATCATCAATCACATGAGCGGTGGCTCTTCGATAGCCATAGGCGATGCGCTCTTCCGGCGTAGTGCCGCCGTATTTCATCATCTGCTGCGCCAGTCCACGAGCGGCTTCTACAAAGGTCACTTCGTTGAGAAGTGAAAGTGCCTGGAGCGGTGTGTTCGTGCGGCTGCGCTTTACCGTGCAGACTTCGCGCGTCGGTGCATCGAATAGGAGCATTGTCGGCGGTGCTGCAGTGCGCTTCCATATGGTGTAGAAACTACGACGGTAGAGCCCCTCACCACTATCGGCTTTGTAGCCGCGGAGATCGCCGTATTTACTCGTCTCGTCCCACACGCCTTCCGGCATATAGGGTTTGACGCTGGGGCCTCCGACCCTGTGCACAAGCAGTCCTCCGATGGCGAGTGCTTGATCGCGCACAAGCTCACCACTCAGACGGAAGCGCGGACCACGAGCTAACAGGCGGTTATCGGGATCTTTTTCGAGCAACGCTGGCGTTACCTTGCTGCTCTGGCGATACGCGGCGCTCATGACGATGAGCTTTTGCATTTTTTTCATATCCCAGCCGGTGCGGGTGAATTCAGTGGCAAGCCAATCGAGCAGCTCGGGATGCACCGGAAACTCAGCCTGTGAGCCAAAGTTCTCCGCTGTCTTGCTGATGCCAAGGCCGAAGAATTTTTCCCAGATGCGATTGATCCAAACGCGGGCCGTGAGTGGGTTACCAGGATCAACGAGCCACTTCGCAAGGCCGAGGCGGTTGACAGGCGCATCTTTGGGCAAAGGCGGCAGCACGGCTGGCGTGGCCATCGTCACTGGTTCGCCAGGTTTATCGTATTCACCACGCTTGAGCACGAAGGTATCACGCACAGGTCCTTCCTGCATAATCATGACATTGGGTAGTGAGCGGTCGAAGTCGTCGTAAGCTCGCTTTGCCTTTGCGAGGGCTGCATCAGCGTGTCGAAGCGGGTTATCTACATGGGCGCGAAAGAAGGCTTCGATGTCCTTTTTTTGTTGTTGGCTGCGCTTGTCCACCGCTGTCTCGAACGCAAGTTTGAGCGCTGGTGAATATGGATCACCGCTGAGCTTCACGGCATCTGACGGCAAGCTCGAGGCAGAGATTCGGAAACGTCCGATGTTGTGCCCACCGATGGCCTCCATGCGCACGCGAAGCAACAGCATCGTGTCTTTTGCTGGAGTAATCGCTTCGTGAAGCACAAACATCGCACGACGGTTTTCTTTGCGCGTGGGTCCATCGACGGCCCAGGCACTTCGGCGGCCTTTCCCATTGAGCACGTTCGTGATTTCATAGCCTTTCTGCGAGTAGTCGGCCTCCACTTTCTTCAGCTGTAAAAGTTCCGGCTCGGCGTTTCCGCGCTTCACATAGACGTCAAAGCCGCTAAGTGCGAAATTGCTATTGCTAAATCGACCAGGGCCACCGCCAGGCAGGGAAGGATCCGTGAGGCATTCTAGCAGGAAAGCAGATGCGCCCTGCTCTGGCAGCACAGCATCGTAGATGTACACATCCATTTGTGGATTCTCTCCAGTAGCGAGGTAACTGCCATCGGCTTGTTTTACCAAAGAGGTGCCGACTTTGGATTCGACTTTGGTTGGCAGAAGTGGTGTCCACACGGCTTGCATTTTGCTTAACGTTTCTTGCGCGTTCGGTTCCCAGGCGGCAACGAGTTCGGGAAGCTGCTTTGCGAGTTCATCGACGCGTGCTTTGGCCTTTTTCAGCTCCGCATTGAGCTGCGCAAGCTTTTGCTCCTGCTCTGCTGTGGTCACCGTGGCTACGGGCAAGCTGTTGCCTCCGCTGCGGTTTGTCGCCCCCTGGATGGTGCCACTTTCGGGCACATTATTGAAAAAGGCGAAGAAGGAATAAAAATCCTTCATCGTGAGTGGGTCGTATTTGTGATCGTGACAGCGGCAGCAGTTCATGGTCAGCGCAAGCCAAGTGGCGCTGGTGGTTTCCACGCGGTCCATGATGTTTTCGATGCGCCATTCTTCAGCGATGATGCCGCCCTCACCATTGATGCGATGGTTCCGGTTGAAGCCGGTGGCCACGATTTGATCGCGACGTGCATTTGGAATGAGGTCACCGGCGATCTGCTCAATGGTGAACTGATCGAATGGCATGTTGTCGTTGAAGGCCTTGATCACCCAATCACGCCACGGCCACATCTGTCGGCTGCTGTCCGTCTGAAAGCCGTTCGAGTCTGCGTAGCGAGCAAAATCTAACCACTGCATGGCCATCCGCTCGCCGTAATGGGGACTGGCAAGGAGTTTATCCACATAAGCCTCGTACTTTTGCTCAGACCAAGAGTTGAGGTCGGACAGATCTTCTGGAGATGGCGGTAGTCCTGTAAGGTCTAAAGCCACACGCCTTATCTGAGTTGCCGCGTCCGCCGTAGGAGACATCCTGAGCCCTTCTTTTTCTAGTCGGGCCGCGAGGAAGCGATCCACCGGATGGTCCACGCCCGCGACCTTTGGCGGCTCCGTGCGCACCGGTGCGATGAATGCCCAGTGGCCTTGATACTCGGCCCCTTCCGCGATCCATTGTTTCAGGATAGCCTTCTCGTCGTTGGTGAGCGGCTTGCCGCTTTTTTCTGGCGGCATGACGTCATCGTGCTCGCTTGAAAGCATCACACGCGCGAGCATCTCACTCTTTTCCGGGCTGCCAGGCACCAGCGCGATCTCCCCAGATGCTGCGGGCTTCATCGCTTGCTCGCGGACGTCGAGCCGTAATTCGCCCTTGCGGTGGCTGGCATCGGCACCGTGGCAGTGAAAGCACTTGTCCGAGAGGATCGGCCTCACATCGCGGTTAAATTGAACCCTATCGGCTGCGAGCGTTTGCAACGCTAGAGTGATAACGAGGAGCTGTATTCTCATGGAGAAGTATAGCAAACGCTCTACATCGCTCCGTATTGCCTTTGCGCCTGAGATGGGATTTCCACAGGTGCCACTTTTTTTACAAGTTCCTGAATTCGTTCCAGAATGTAATAGACCGTTTTGCTCCTTAACCTCACGAGTTCAGAGCCCACGATGCGAGAGACAACGTCAGAAGATACACTGAGCACGTCGATGGGGTAGCATCCGTCTAGGCCACGACTCAGAATGACTGCCAATGCCCTTGTCAGCGTCTGAACTTTTGGCCCTAGAGAAATGGCAAAATGCAACCTGCCCGAGTCTTCCTTCTGGATGTGGACACCGACGATGTCTGAGCAAAAGCTATCTCGCCTGACTTCTTGATAACAATAATCAATCTGCGGCT
>JAIWOJ010000260.1 GCA_020216965.1 Prosthecobacter sp. | reverse complement strand
AGGAGGCGATGGTCTCTGTGCCGGGTTTTACAATGGCTGGCCCGTTGGGCGGGGCAATGCCGCTGCCGGGAATGCGGAATGCGTAAGTGCCTGTCAGGAATGAAACACGCGTCGGCGTGCAGGTGGAAGCGCTGCAGTAGCCACTGGTGAAGCGCAGCCCCTCGGCGGCCAGCTTGTCGATGTTGGGTGTCTTCACCGCCGTGGCACCATAGCAGCCGACATCCCCGTAGCCGAGGTCATCCGCCATGATGACGATGATATTTGGTTTATCAGCAGAGAGGAGAGCACCCGGGATGGAGAGGCAAATCAGCGCAGCAAAAAGGCGAGTCATAGTCGATGGGAACGCGCTGGGCATGAGCGGCATTGCGAGGATTGTTCATCGACTGAAAATCGCCCGCCTCGCCCGCCACAGCTAGGCTGCGGGAAGGCTCAGGTCAGCGCCTGAAGCATCACCGCAAGGTCCGGCGGTGGCAGTGCGTCAATGATCAGATCTTTCCCTGAGACGGGGTGCCGAAAGCTGAGGCGACGCGCGTGGAGCGCTAGGCGACGCAGGCCGGGCGAGGCACGGAGCCGCCGATTGAGGGAAAAATCCCCATACACATCATCCCCAGCTATCGGGTGCTGCCGTGATGCGGCTTGGACGCGGATCTGGTGCGTCCTCCCCGTGATGAGACGGATGTCTAGCAGGCTGACGCGGTGCTCCTCACTGCGGCCCTTCACGGCATAGTGCAGCTCGGCGTTGGGCGGTCTCCCCTTCAGCACGGTGGTCCTCACGGCACCGCGTGCGTGAGTCGTCGCTAGATGGTCCAGCCACACGCCCTGCGGGGAGGTTGGCGTGCCACGCACCACCGCCAGGTAATTTTTTTGGATCGCTTGTTCTTCAAAAAGCGCACGACACCGCTGCGCGGTCTGCTCATCCAGGGCCGCCAGCAGCACGCCGGAGGTGTCTTGATCCAGGCGGTGGATGAGCCAGACCCTGCCCGCGCCGCCATGAAAGCAGCGTGCTTCAGGATCATAGCTCCCCTCAAAGGCGGTCGCTTGCCTGCGTTCTCCCCTCCCACGGTTGGGGTGGGAAAGGACGCCCGCAGGCTTGTTGATGACCAAGAGAAAGCGGTCCTGATAAAGGATGGGGCAATGGGTCAGCTCGGTAGGCAGCATCGTCGGGGTAAAGGCAGGAGAAACCCAGATCGGGAGCTTGCCTCTCACGCACAAATGCCGGAACGACAGGCTGGATGCAAGGGGGGGACTTTATGTCACAACTGAGAAAGCCCAGGCCAGATTTTTCATGGCGTCAGGTCTGAAGGGGCTTGAGCGCGCGTTGATGGGGGGCATTCTCATCCCCCTTCTGCTGCTATTGACTGCCCTTATGAAACTGTGCCGTGCTGCTGCTATTTTTTTTCTGCTGACCCCTTTTGCCGCCCAGGCGGATGTGCGGTTGCCTGCTTTTTTCAGTGATGGGATGGTGCTCCAGCAAGGCAGGCCGCTGACGGTGTGGGGGTGGGCAGAGGCAGATGAAGATGTGAGCGTGGCCTTTGCTGGGCAGACGCAGGTGACGCGGACGGATTTGGAGGGCAAATGGCGCGTGGTGCTAGATCCTGTGCCAGCCAATCATCAGCCACAGGAGATGACGGTGACTGGCAAAAACACGCTGAAAGTGAAAAACCTCCTCGTCGGGGAGGTGTGGCTATGCTCAGGCCAATCCAATATGGGCTTCACGGTAGGGCGGGCCATGAACGCGGACCAAGAAATCGCTGCGGCGAACTTTCCTGAGATCCGCATGTTCACGGTGGAGCGTGCCACGGCGATGACGCCCGCTGAGGATGTGAAGGGCGGGTGGAAGGAAGCCGTGCCGGAAAATGTCGGCGCTTTTTCTGCCGTGGGTTATTTCTTTGGTCGGCATCTGCACCAGGTGCTGAAAGTGCCCGTGGGGCTCATCAATACCTCCTGGGGCGGCACGCGGATTGAGGCCTGGACAAGCCGCGAGTCTCTGGAGGAGCGCCCCTGCGCCGCGCAACTGCTGAGCGATTGGGATGGTATCCGCAGCAGTTGGGATGCGGCAGCAGAACAGGCAAAGTATCAGGCTGCCAAGGCTGCCTGGGAGGCAACAAATGCCAAGTTGAAGAAGGAGAACGCCACCCTGCCCGAAGGGCAAAAAAAGCCGCTGCCCACTGCCCCGAAAGCGCCTGAAGACCCAAACAAGACCCCGCACCACCCGGCTGTGCTGTTCAACGCCATGGTGGCCCCTCTGATTCCTTACGCCATCCAGGGTGCCATTTGGTACCAGGGTGAATCAAACCAAGCGCGTGCCTTTCAATACCAAGAACTGCTGCCAAACATGATCAATGACTGGCGCACGCGCTGGAATGCGGAATTCAGCTTCTACATCGTGCAACTGGCCAGCTATGGAAACCGCAAGCCCGTGACACGGGAGCCCGGCGTGGCGGATACCTGGGCAGAACTCCAAGAGGCACAGATGCTGACAACGCTGACACTGCCGAAGACTGGCCTGGCGGTGGCCAATGACCTTGGCGAGCTGGAGGACATCCACCCGAAAAACAAGCAGGAGGTAGGGCGGAGGCTGGCACTATGGGCACTGGCCAAAGATTATGGCAGGGACAAAACGGTGTGCAGCGGTCCGCTGCTCAAAAATGCCGTGGTGGAGGGCGGCCAAGTGCGCCTCCAGTTTGACCACATCGGAGGAGGGCTGAAAACTCGTGATGGCGGGGAACTGAAGCACTTTCAAATCGCGGGCGCTGACCAAAAGTGGTTTTGGGCGACTGCGAAGATCCAAAACAATGAAGTGATCGTCTCCAGCGAGAGCGTGCCTGCGCCGGTGGGGGTGCGCTACGCCTGGGCCGCATGGCCGGAAGGGGCAAATCTGATCAATGCGGAGGGGCTGCCAGCCAGTTGCTTCCGCACGGATGAATTCATCCCCAGCACGCTGGGGGTCGTATCGCCCTTTCAGGAAGTGTTGCGGGCCCAGAGGTAACTTTGGGCTTCACTCTGGGATGGGATCACTCCGCCTGACGGTGGTGCCCTCCCAAACGGCCTCGTCCGTTTTTTTGTCGTAGGTGAGCACGCGGCTGGCGCTATTCGGGGCGGGCGGCAGGTCGATCTTGGGCAGCCATTGGCGATGCTCGGCGATGATGGCGGCGTTTTCAGGTTTGGCGGCTAGGTTGGTCCATTCATTCGGATCATTGACCATGTCGTAAAGCTCCTCGCTGCCATCCGCATAAACGATGTAGCGCCATTTTTCGCTGCGCACGGCGTGGTTGCCCTGATTATGGCTGGTGACGGCGGGGCGCTCGCGTTTCGTGGAGGCATCCTTAAGCTGTGGGACGAGGCTGAGACCTTCGAGATCGTCGGGTTTTGCCAATCCAGCGAGTTCAACGAGGGTAGGGTAGATGTCGAGCAGCTCGGCGGGTTGATTGCAATGCTGGCCGGGTGTGACGCCGGGACCAGCGAAGATGAGCGGAACTTTGGTGCCACGGTCCCAGAGGGTATTTTTGCCCGTGATTTCCTTTTCACCGAGATGCCAGCCATGGTCCCCCCAGACGACGACGATGGTGTCATCGCGATGGCCGGACTCGTCCAAGGCGGTGAGCAGGCGGCCGATCTGCGCATCGGCAAAGCTAGTGCAGGCCAGGTAGCTGCGGACGAGGTTGCGCCATTGATGGTTTTCCTTCACCCACTTCAATCGCGGCTCCGGCAGGTTCCAGTGCAGATACCAGGAGAAGCGCGGTGTGTCCGCACGGTCGTTTTCGATGATCTGGGGCAGCACGCTGTCATCGTCGGGGTAGAGGTCGAACCACTTCTGCGTGGCGTAGCAGGGGACGTGGGGCAGGAAAAAGCCAGCCGCGATGAAGAAGGGTTTGTCCTTAGGAGCCTTTTTGATCTGCTCGACGGTCCAGGAGGCCACTTGGTAATCGCCTTTGCCGGTGTCGTCGTTATCCAGCGGCCAGACTCCCCAGTCCATGAGGGGATTGTTGCCCATCGGCGTATCGCCGATGAGCTTTTTAGGCGGCTTGGTGCCTACGCCACCGTAGGGGGCTGTGACCATGAACTCGGCCTTCATCTCGGCCTGTTTTTTGGCTTTGCCTTTGCCGCCGCCCCCTCCGCCGCCGGTGCCACCGTGGTAGATCTTGCCCGTGGCGGCGGTGAGGTAGCCGTGGTTTTCAAAGTGCTGCGGCAAGGTCACGCGGTCCTTCCACGGCTGCAGCGTGCGAAACCATGGGGAGAGCCCGTAGATGCCCGTCGTGGTCGGGCGTAGGCCAAGGAGCAGGCTGGTGCGGGAGGGGTTGCACAGAGGCGCATTGCAGTGCGCATTGGTGAAGGTGGTGCCACGCGCGGCGAGCTTGTCGAGGTTCGGTGTTTTCGCCATCGGATGCCCGCCCAGATGGCCGATCCAGTCGTTTTGATCGTCGATGGCGATGAAGAGGACATTCGGCTTGGCCGCAGAGAGCGCTGAGCCGAGGGCGAGAAAGCAAAACAGCAGGAAGAGAGGCTTCAT
>JAIWOJ010000259.1 GCA_020216965.1 Prosthecobacter sp. | reverse complement strand
TTGGATTACCAGTGCGGGCCATGGCGATGGTGCCACGGGCGTTTTTCAGACCATTTTGGGATTCGATGGCGATGGGCGCATCCGTGGCCTTCTGATTCATGTCCGGGGTGAAGCCGCCGCCCTGGATCATGAAGCCGGGAATCACCCGGTGGAAGATCAGGCCGTCATAATGACCTTTCTTGGCATACTTCACGAAGTTCTCGACCGTGATGGGAGCCTTGGCAGCGTCTAGTTCCAGCTCAATCTTTCCTTTGCTGGTTTCCATCACGACTTTCACGATTTTGGATTCACTCACGGTCTTATTTTCCTCCTGGGCTTGGTTATTTCCGGTCAGGCCAGCAAACGCGAGGACGAGGGCGGCAAGAGTCGGCAGTTGTTTCTTCATAGTGGGGTTGGGGGTGGGCCGTCAATGAGACGAAGCCTGGCCTGTTTGCAAACCGCTTTTCGCCCTAGACCACGGCGGAAATCCGCCTCGACGCAGCCGCGCCGTGGTGTTAGCTGCCTGTGTCCATAGCTAGGACACACCTACCAGCCGCATGGCCTCCGATTTGAAGACTGCCCCAGCCACCGCCACGCCGCCCGCCTCCCAAGGGGCGGAGATGAAGATGCCCGTCCGGCGCATCCTTCCCTACCTCAAGCCAGTGCTGCCGCGCTTCATTCTCGGCCTGCTTATGGGTGTGCTTGCCGCCTTATTTAACGCCGTCTGGCTGCCTGCCTGCAATATCATCTTCTCCATCGTCTTGAATGATGGCAGCGGCGCAGCGCCCCTAGGGCGGGAATACGCTTTCCTTGGCCTCCAGCTTAATTTTGCAGAAATGCTCGGTCTAGACCCCGCAGCGAAGGTGGGGCTTACTGGCGTCATCATCGCTGCATCTTTTATCCCCCTGATGCTGCTCATCAACGGCCTGCTAGACTACCTCAATAAGTACTATCTCGCCTGGGTGGGGAATAAGATGCTGCAAGACATCCGCAACGATGTCTTCGCCCGCATTCTGCGCCAATCGCCCGCCTTTTTCAGCAGCACCAAAGCAGGCGAACTGATCCAAACCGTGCTGAACCAAACCAGCGTGGCTCAGCGCAACGCCGTGCAATACGTCCAGTTCATGTCCAGCAACCCGCTGAAGATCATCGTCATCCTCAGCTCCCTCTTTAGTCAGCACGCCTTTTTCACTTTCATGAGTCTATTCGTCTTTCCCCTCTGCCTACTGCCCGTCATGCGGCTGGGGAAAAGGGTGCGTAAATCCGGCAAAAAAGAAGAACAGATGACCGGTGCCATGCTCACCGCCATGCACGAATCACTCACTGGCATCCGCCTCGTGAAAGCCTACGCGCGTGAAGACTACGAAGTGGCCCGTTTTGTCCAAGCAAACGCCTCCATGAGTCGCAATGCCCTACGCTGGCAGCGCGCCTCCGAGATGGTCGGCCCCATCGTGGAAACCGTGGCCTCCTTTGGCATCGCCGCTGGGCTCGTCTATTGGTGGGCCATGGAGCTCAAAGCTCCCGAATTCATCGCCGTGGTGCTCCTCCTCACCCGCATCTACCCACCCGCCAAAGAACTCAGCAAGGTCAACCTCCTCCTGCAAAAGACCCGCTATGCCATCCACTGCGTCGTCAAAGTTTTGGAACGTGAGCCAGACATCCAAGACGCCCCAGATGCCATCGCCCTGGGCCGCGCCAAAGGAGAGATTCAGTTCCAAAACGTCGCCTTCACCTACACGAGACCCGATGGCACAAAACTCGAAAAATCCGCCATCAGCAGCATTGACCTCTTGTTTGAGCCAGGGCGCTTCTATGCCCTCGTCGGTCCCAGTGGCGCAGGCAAAAGCACCCTCTTCTCCCTCATCCTCCGCTTTTATGATCCCGACCGTGGCAGCGTTTTGCTCGATGGGCACGATCTGCGGAGCATCACCCAACAAAGCCTTCGCAACAACATCGGCATCGTCAGTCAAGACACCTTCCTCTTCCACGACACCATCCGGGAAAACATCCGCTATGGCCGTCTCGATGCCACCGAGGACGAAATCATCGCTGCCGCCAAAAAAGCCCATGCTCACGAATTCATCCTCCAGCAAGAAGGCGGCTACGACGCCATCGTCGGTGACTCTGGCTGCAACCTCTCTGGCGGGCAAAAGCAGCGTCTCTCCATCGCCCGCGCCGTCCTGCGCGATGCCCCCATCCTCCTGCTTGATGAAGCCACCTCCGCACTCGATACCGAGACAGAAAAAATCATCCAAGACGCCATCCACAAACTCTCCGAAGGCCGCACCGTCATCGCCATCGCCCACCGCCTCTCCACCATCCTAGAGGCCGATCAGATCATCGTCATGCGTGAGGGCCAGATCGAGTCCATCGGCACACACCCTGAACTGCTAGAAAAAAGCGCACTCTATCAAAAGCTAGCCGCCATGCAGTTCCAGGATGCCTAACAGCAGCGAAAACTCGCTTGCCCAGCCCCCCTGCCCATGCCACATCACCCAAGCTGAGTGCCGCGCCCGTAGTTCAACGGATAGAATGGTGGTCTCCGAAGCCGCTGGTCCAGGTTCGATTCCTGGCGGGCGCACCAGCAAAAAGGCACTCTAAAAGCCTCAAAATCAAAGGCTTATGAAAGGAAAAACGAGAAAATCCTGACATGTTCATTTGAACAAATTAATGCGCCAAAAATCAGGAAAAAACCGTTACACACCAGCAGTACCAACTTCTTCCGATTCCCTTCCTCCCGCACCCACCTGTCAGCATGTTCTCAACCACCCGGCCCGCTACCTTGATGCCCGCGCCCGGTCTCTTCATCTGCGCGGCCATCTTATTCGGGTCATAGCTCATCTAT
This sequence comes from Prosthecobacter sp., assembly GCA_020216965.1. Taxonomy (GTDB): domain Bacteria; phylum Verrucomicrobiota; class Verrucomicrobiia; order Verrucomicrobiales; family Verrucomicrobiaceae; genus Prosthecobacter. Next base: position 1,699 of record JAIWOJ010000259.1, on the reverse strand, counting down.
GGCGGCGCTGTCAGTCCTGGCCGGAGCCGTAGAATGAGGTTCAAGGGCTGGGCATGGATCTGAGTCCGAGGTTGCAAAGACAAGATCCAGGCTTTCAGACGCGCTGCCCACCACTCCGCCCAAGGGCTGTCTTGTCGCGATCCTGAACATAAAGCATAAAGCACCCCAACGCCTAATTCTGCGGTGGAGAGAGCAAAAAGCGTCCGCTCCGTTGGTAGGCTTCTTGCAATAAAGTGCCGTCGCTGCCCGTTCCGAAATATCTGCAATTCCCCCCATGAATCGTCGTCATTTTCTCCTTAGCTCCATCGGCACCACCCTGGCACTTCCGAGCATGTCTTCCCTCATGGCGAAGTCCGTAGGCGGCTCTGTCCAGGCGGCAAAAGGTGCAGGTATGGGCGCGCGGCGTTTTGTGGCGATCGGCAATCTCCTTGGTTATCAAACGAAAAGCCTTTTCCCTACCACCCAGGGCCGAAACTACGAAAAGACACCGCTGCTGGAGCCGCTGTGGGAGATTCGTGACAAAATGACCGTGTTCCGTGGTCTCGACCATGGGGTAAAAGGTGGCCATTTTGCGGTGCATTCCTTCCTCTCCGGCGTGCTGCACTCAGAGGCACAAAATCGCCCCGATGGCAATGTCACCATCGACCAATTCCTCGCCGACGCGGTGGGTTTTGAGACACGTTTTCCTGCACTCACCGTTGGCTCTGAGGGCGGCATTCATGGCGGCTGCCAGATTTCTTGGACAAAGTCGGGCGTGCGCGTGCCACCGGTGACGAATCCAGCGGAGCTGTTTGAAAAGCTCTTCGTCAGCGATACACCCGAACGCCAGGCACGTCGAGCCCAAGAAAACCAAGTGCAGGCATCCATCCTCGATTCCGTGCTGGAGGAGGCAAACCGCCTCTCCAAAAAAGTGAACCAAGAGGACAAGGCCAAACTGGATGAATATTTGACCTCCGTGCGCGATGTGGAGAAGCGTCTTGAGCTACGCCAAAAATGGACGCATCAGCCCAAGCCGCAGCCCCCCTTTGAAAAGCCTGCCAATCGCAACGCCGTCGAAGATCTGCCGCTGCTCTATGAGATGATCGCGCTCGCTTTGCAGACGGACAGCACGCGCATCGCCACACTGGAGATTGGCGGCGACTTCATGCCACAGCACCTTGGCATCAAGAAAGATTGGCACGGTCTCTCCCACCACGGCAATGACCCAGAGGCCATCGCTAACCTCATCACGCTAGAGAAGTATCAGATCGAGCAATTCGGCAAATTCGTGGCTCGTTTGGCAAAGATGAATGATGGCGAGCGCACGCTGCTGGACTCCACCACGGTGCTTTTCGGCAGCGGCATGGGCGATGGCAATGCCCACAAAAACTCCGATCTCCCCATCTTGCTGGCTGGAGGCGGCTACAAGCATGGTGAATTCCGTGAAGTGCCGCGCGAGGGCATCCACAAAGTGCCCCTGTGCAATCTGTTCGTGGATATCGCCCAGAAAATGGGTGTAGAGACCGACTCCTTCGGCAACAGCACCGGGCGGTTTGCTTGAGGCGGCCTATCCTCTGGCGGCTGCCCCTTGAAGCACCTCATGGAGAGTGTCACGGGACCACCGGATGCTTCGAGGTGATTCTTGAGACCAGGGTTGTGTTCAACCTACATTCAGAGATGAGAACCGCAGATGACGCAGAAAACGCAGAGAATGAGTGTG
>JAIWOJ010000258.1 GCA_020216965.1 Prosthecobacter sp. | reverse complement strand
CGCGCTGGAGTTAAAGCTAGGGATGAGCGAACCGTCTGGCGTCAAGACCGTGACGGTGATCGGATTTGAAGTCGCGGAGCCCGTCGCATGGCTCACGACCACGCGCCACTGGCCGCCGTGAGTGGCTGGGTCGGCCCCTGCGACAGTGAGCGTGGGCGTGTTGCCGCCTGGGAAAGCCTCAAACGTCGTGCCATTGAAGCGCTGCCAACTGACTGAGGCGGAGCGGTTCACCGTGTAGCTGACACTGAGGGTAAAGCTCTGCCCTTGGAAAACCGTGGTATTTTGCGGCTGCTGCGTGATGACCGGCGCCCCTTCGTCATCCAAGATCGTCACCGTCGTGGTGCCTTGGACGCCGATCGTCGCGCCGCCCGTGGCATTGCTCAGGCTCAGGTTCAAGGTGCGCGGCGCAGCGTCCACCTGGCTGTTGTTCAGCACCGGGATGGTCACCGTTTTCGCTCCACCTTCACCCGCTGCCCAGTTCAGCGTACCACTCGTGGCCGTATAATCCGTGCCCGCGACCGCCGTGCCGCCGCCCGTGGCATAATCCACGGACACCGCGCCTGTCACCCCTGGCAGCCTGGTCACCTGAATGCTCACCTGGCCAGCATTTTCCACGACCTGATAGGCTGCTGAGGCAATCTCAAAGCTGCCATTACCCGCTTCCGCGAAGCCATCAAAGCGCACCAGATTGCGAATATCGCGATCTGGATCAGTCACGCGAGTGAACCAGCCTGCGGCCACCAGCCTGCCATCCCCCTGCACCGCTGCGGAGTAGATGTGTGTCCCGTAGCTGCCATGAACTGTCGTGTAAGGCACCGGCGTGAAGGATGCGTTGCGGGTGCCATCCAGCCTCAGCACCGCCAGGGAGGCCGTGTCAGCCCCGTTAAAGTTGCTGAAAATCCCGCCATTCAAAATCTCACCCGTCGGCAGCAGTTGCAGCACACCACCCGCCCAGCCGTTTGGGCCCGTGCCAAGATTGGAGCGGAAAGCGGTATCCACCCGGCCGTCCGAAAGTAGGCAAGCGAGGCGATCGTCTGCCGTGCTTCCGGCGAGCATGAAACCGCCACCAAGCACCACCCGGCCATCTGGCAACGGCAAGATTTTGTTCACGTTGCCAAATTCACCCGGCTGGAACTGCACCTGGAAGGATGGGTCGAGGCTACCGTCCAGAAAAAGCCGCCGCGCCATCGGCAGGCCGCCGCCAGACGCGCCTGAGACATAGATCCGTCCGTCAGAGCCCGCCCGCACATCATACACCGTCGTGCCCGTGCCGGAGACACTGTTGGTGATAGAGATTTGGGCACCCGTCGTCGGATTCAGACGGTAAAGATTGACCCCAAAGCGCCCGCCTACCAGCAGGTCACCATTCGGTGCAAAGCCCAGCGTCAGCACAAAACGCCCGCCCGCAGCGGAGATAGATGCCGGTGGCACAAAGCCCTCATCCAGCGTGCCATCCGCGTTCACCCGCGCCACACACATCCTCGCCGTGCCAGCGGTGCCATAGTTTTCAAAGACCCCGCCGATGAAAAAGGATCCATCTGGGTTCATCAGGATGGCATTGATCTCCGCATCCCCGCCTGAGAGCACCTGCGGGCCCGACTCATAGTCCACGCCAGGGAGGAAGGAAGTATCCAGCGTGCCGTCTGCATTCAGGCGCTTCAGCACCGTCAGCTCACCGCTGTCATTAAAACGCGAGCGCGCGCCGCCGACGATGATCTTACCACCAGGCTGCAGGGCCACCGCATTCTGCGCCCCGGTGGGGAAGGGATTGGGGTGGTCTGAACCGGTGATGCCCACACCGACGTTCGTGAGAAAAAGACCATCCACATCCCCAGGTGCAGCGGAACATGGGTCAAGACTAGCCAGGAGGCAGAGAGCAGCAGCGAGGTACGGTCTAGAGTTCATAGGGGGCTATCTAGCGGAGGAAGTTTTTACATCGTTGAAATCCGCATCTTTTCAAACCTCCTAACACTCTGGAAGCTAGGTTTTTCCTGGCCTGAGAGACTTGTGACGACTTTCTGACAAAGTGCTTACAATGGAGGGTGAGGGTAGCGCAAATGACGCATACCTCTTCTGGATGCCCTCCTTTTTCTCACGTCAGAAGCCAGGGCTCATGTCCTGAATCGCGCGATTCGCTTCGCTACGGATTCTGATGTTCCGCAGGGATGCCTGGCTCTTACTTTTCGATACGATAAAGCGCTTTATCTGTGCGGATGAAGAGAGCCTCTCCGTCCGTGGCGGGACTTGCCATGATGGAGCCATCCAGGGTGTTTTGGGAGAGAAGCTGGAAGGTGCGGCCCGCTTTGACGATGCTTACCACGCCCTCGCGGCTGCCGATCAGGATCTTGCCATCGACGACGACGGGGCTGGAACTGAACTTGCCGCCGAGACGCTCGCGGTAGATGGCCTCACCCGTCTCCACGTCCACCGCGCTGAGGATGCCGCCATCATCCACATAATAGAGCAAGTCATCGTGCAGCACAGGAGCACACATTTTGGGGGCATTTCGCGTATTTTCCCAGGCGATCTCCGGCACAGCGGCACCGTGGTGCTTGAGGGCCATGACTTTAGATTTCCCAAACGCGGTGCTGAAGTAGATCCGCTGGCTATCAGCCACGGGTGGGGTGGACATGGAGAATCCCAGGCCGCCATAGGGCACCTTCCAGAGCTCCTTTCCGGTCATGGGGTCATATCCGTAGAGGTTGCTTGCTGCTGGACTGACCAGCACCGGGATGCCGCCGCTTTGGATGACCAGGGGCGTGCCATAGGCTTTCTTTTGCTGTGGACGCGGGTCCATCTCGCCACTGCGGGCAGTCTTCCAGGCCAGCTTGCCGGTTTCAGTATCAAAAGCGGCGATGAACTGCGCATCGCTGCCGTCAAAGTGAACGATGAGTCGGTTCTGCCAAAGCACCGGTGAGGAGCCTGGTCCGTTTTCGTGGTTCACCTGGAGTTCCTGGTTTTTCCAAAGGATCTTTTGAGTGGCTGTGTCCAAGCAAACGGTGCCGAAGGAGCCAAAGTGGGCATAGAGGCGACCTGCGGCCAACACGGGTGTGGGCGAGGCGTAGCTATTGAGCTGGTGTGCCCACTGAGGTTCCTTCACCCCCAGCAGCTCAAGGTCATGCAGTAACTTGCCGCTGATCCGGTCCACCGCGAGTGCTCTGAGATTCACGGAGGCGAGGACGACCACGGGTTGGTCCCCCGTGTTCGCTTTCAAGCGGCGCTCAGCCTCTTCTGGGGTGGCGGCTTTTTCGATGGCTGTGGTCATCCAGATGACATCGCCAGAGATGACCGGCGTAGAGTGCCCACGGCCTGGCAAGTCTGTCTTCCAGGTCACATGGCTGGTCTCGCTGAAGGTGTCTGGCAGCCTAGCAATGACCGCCTGCCCCTGCCCAGAAGGGCCACGCCACTCGGGCCAGTCCGCCGCGGACAGAGTCAGAGTCGAAAGAACGGCACAACAGAAGATAGTCAGTTTCATGGTATGAATTGGATTATTTCAGCAGCTCATCGACGACGTCACCGGCGATTTCTTCCGTGGTCACGGCAAAGAGGGCGGGCTGCCAGGGATCAAGCTGAACCTGAAACTCTGCCACTTTGCCCAGGCGCTGCCCGGTGCGTAGATCGACGACGTAGCCTGGCTGCTGAAGCTTGGCGGTGAAGCTTGTGGGCTTCTCCAGTTGCTCATTGCCGCCGGCCTGGGCCAGTTCCTCACGCATTTTGTATTCAATGTTGCGCTCAAAGGCGAGCAGGCGCGCTTTGTCCCCGACCTTGAGGCGATGCACCCGCACACGCTGTTCCGCAGGCACGGTGACGGGTGGGCGCAGGCCACGTTGGGCAAGGAGCTGGCGTAGCGCCTCCAAACGCTCGCTGGCACCGCCCGGCTTGAGTCGCTCCACCGGGTAGCTGCTCCAGGTCTCCGCTTCCTGCCGAAAAGGCTGCTCGCCTGGGTTGGTTCCGATGGTGACACAAACGCTTTCGGGCGATTGCGCTTTCGGCCACTCAAAGCCAGGGCGCAGGGTGCCATGCTCATCGAAGAGTCCGTTCGGACCATCGGCGATGACGAGCCGGTTTTCTCGCTTGGAAAAGGCGCGGGCAGCAGAGAGTTCCGCATCACTCATCGCCCAGCTCTGGGGTAGCACGAGGAGGCGTGGGCTGGTGGGTAGCCCTCGGGCGAGTTCCTCACCGGCGATGAAGATCGGGCTAAAGCCCAGGTCTTGCAGCGCCTTCAGCCAGGCATTGCGCACCACGGCGTGGCGGTTGTGGTCGGCCTCATAGCTGCTAAAACGGCGCAGCCAGGTGCTGCCATCGGCGGTGGACTCCAGCAGCCAAGCAGCTTGGATGCTAGGCTGGGAATAGTGGATGAAAATGGGGTCTCGCTCCCGCTCCGCGCGCATGAAGAGCCGGGCCAGAGGGCTCTGGAGAGATTTCAGCACCGGGGCCAGTGCTTTGCCCTTGGGCGTGAGCGGTAGGCTGGGCTGGGTGTAGTCCAGCACATCCTCGCTCCACCAGATGATGCTGCCTTTGTCGCCCTC
>JAIWOJ010000257.1 GCA_020216965.1 Prosthecobacter sp. | reverse complement strand
ATGGCCTCCAAAGGCACCATCCTCGATGTCATCAAAACCACCGGTGAGATTCCGCTCGGGAGCAGCGGCATTCAAATCCGCTTTGACACAGATCTCATCATCGAAGGCATTCGCCCTGGCCGTGTCGTGCGAGTTCGCCCCACCGCGTGGACTGCGGTGAACTTGCCACGCGAAGAATACATTGGTGACGGCGGCAACCCCGACGACCGCTTTCCCACGCCCGCCATTTTTCCGAAGTATTGATGCTAGGACAGCTCTAAAAACGAACTTATCGAACTGAGTTGGTGGATAAGCTCATCAACCAGAAAACAAGCCAGGCTTCAGCCATTTCTTTTGCATGTGTCTTTTTTCATAAGTTGCGCTAGATGAGCCTAGCACCGAGTTACCTTCATCCCTGTTGCCGAAGCTCTTCGGAATCTGCGATATTCACCATCACACATCTCCATAGCTAGCCCTGTTTTGGGGATGATCCTTCAATTTTGCCATGGCCGCCTCTCAGACCACAATTGCTGTCATTTATGATTATGACCAAACGCTAAGCCCAACCTACATGCAGGATGAGACGCTCTTTCCTCATTTTGGCATCAATGCAGCACAGTTTTGGAAAAAGAGCCGTGAGCTCGTCGATCAACAGGGCTACGATGGAGAATTGGCATACCTGAAGTGTATGCTCGATTATTTGGAGATGGATCGCCCTACCAATGACGAATTGGTCAAGTTGGGGTCCAAGTTGCGCTACTACAAGGGTGTGCCTGAGGTCTTTGATGAGCTAAATGCTACCCTCAGCCCACAGCATCGCTCACTAGGAATCAAAATTGAGCATTACATAGTTTCCTCCGGTTTGAAGGCACTGTTAGACGGCAGCTCGCTAGCTCCTTTTGTGAAACGCATCTTTGGCTGTGAGTTCGGTGTGGACAAAGATGGCCGCATCAGCTTTCCCAAGCGGGTTATCAGTCACACAACCAAGACGCAGTATCTTTTCCGCATCAATAAGGGGATGCTGGAGCCGCATGAGGATGTGAACGACCATATGGACCCCGAATTGCGCCCGATCCCCTTTCATAACATGATTTATGTAGGCGATGGGCCAACGGATGTGCCTTGTTTTACGCTGATGAAGCGCTACGGCGGACACGCCATCGCTGTCTATAACGCTGATGAGCCTAGCCGCGCTAGCTTCCGCAAATGCTATCAACTCAATGCACTGGCAGACAGAGTCAAACACATTGCCCCGGCAGACTATCGCCCAGGTAGCCACCTTCGGCTGTTGCTTGAGGAAATGATTCAAGACATCGCAGACGCCATCGTTCGCCGGAAGAAGCTGGAGATTGAGGAGGGCACAGTGTCTGCTCCTCATTTCTGAATGTTACTCAAATCAGCCACCAATGGGGGATGGTCGGCTGCTACCCATCTGTAGGCGGTTATAGTTCCCTTTGGGGCTACGGCAGGAAGGCAGAGTGTGAAGTATGGCTAGGACGAGCACAGCAGTCAGGAATCTTTTCATGGCAGTTCTTGATAGCTAAGCCCGTCCAACCGCGAACGCAAGGCACGAAGCCATGGATTCAGTTTCGCATCTCTTCATGCTTTTCCCCAAGCGTTTAGCAGACCGCTAGCCTTATGCAGCGTTTCTTCCCACTCACGCTCCGGGATGCTGTCTGCCACGATGCCAGAACCAGTGTGAAATGTCACCTCTGGGCCACATCGCACCGCAGTGCGGATGGCGATGCTCCACTGACAGGAATCATCCAAACCAAAGCCACCTATCGCTCCAGTGTATATCCCACGAGGCCAGGGCTCGAGTTCTGAGATGATCTCCAGCGCGCGTTTCTTCGGAGCACCGCTGATGCTGCCGCCGGGGAAGCAGGCACGAAAGGCGGCAGCATGGCTAACATCCTTCTTGAGTGTTCCAGTTACGGTGGAAACCAAATGATAGACCTGTGCGAATGTTTCTACCTTCCACAGTTCATTCGTGCATACACTGCCATACTCGCAGACTTGTCCTAGATCATTGCGCTCTAGGTCGGTAATCATCAGCAGCTCTGCACGCTCTTTTTCACACATCAACAAATCATGTGCACTCTGAGCATCCCGAATGGAATCTCTAGGAAAGCGTGGGCGTGTGCCTTTGATTGGACGCGTCTTGATTGAGCGACCTTCCATCTTGAGAAAGAGCTCTGGCGAAGCGGATAGGATCGTCATGCCATCCAAGTTAAGACAGGCACTATGTGGCGCTGGGGAGACCTCCCTGAGGCGGAGATACATTCCAAAAAAATCCGCATCTGCGGTCCACTCAGCATGCCAAGGGTGGGAAAGATTGACTTGGTAGATATCACCCGCACGGATGTACTCCTGAGCTTGATGCACGTTCTGCGTGAATACCTCCCGACTGCTTCGGGGGTTGAAGCAGAGGTTGCGGATGACCTGTTTGGGGGCAGGAGATTGATCCGAGAGCCAGCTATCGAAATCACCCTGTCCCCACCATTTTCTAGTGTCGTGATCGTAGCGCAAAAGGCTAGGGTAGCGGCCTAATGTGAAACGTCCATCAAAGCCTACCCAACCATAGATCCCACCCGTTCCACCGGCTGCCAACGCGGCTTCTACAGTATCCCAATCGGATCCAATTTTTCCCCTTAGAAGCGATGTCGGTTCAGCAGCAAGCAATGAGATACTGCCTGGCACGGCCACGGCACTGTCTAACCAGAGAAATCCTGGACGTCCGGCTAAGCGAGCAGCAACATCAGGAACGGTATCCGTCAACTCAATAGGTCGCCATAGGGCAGATCCCACCTTTCTAAAGGTTGGAATATTGACCGGGGGCATGGATTGAACCGTGGCAGGCATTGAATAGAAGCAAAGATGCATCTACTACGCTTGTAATCTGATGCCACGGGCAAAAGTGCTTTCCTTATCAAGCTGGGTATCGTTTGCTAAAGCTTCTCCGGCGTGCTACTGAGTTTGTGTCTTCACGCTCAGCAAGCTTTCCAAATAAATGAAAGATAGCCAAGACGAGTTTGCTTCAGAAATGTGTCAGGGTTGGCTAATAGAGACAACTTCCCACGTTGAGCTTGTCATCGGGTTAGGTGAGATGGCGCTCTACACCGACCACCTTAGTGTTGGGCCGGGCAGCTCGACAAACCTGAGCGGGAGGAATTGAGTTGCGGACGACAAGAGCAAGGTGTCATCACGATCGTAAAATGGATGGCATGCAGATTGATGGCGATTTGGTGATGGGTGTAAGGATTTCTTGGGTGGAAGGCCAGATGCCCGCAGGCCACAGATAGCTGCCGGGCTTCACACAGAGCACTGAACCGTCGGGCGGGCGTAGCGAGCCCACGCCGGTGTGGCCTTCGGGAATGACTTCAAAGCGGGTCCAGCCCATGCAGCGGATGAAGGCGATGGCGGTGGCACCGCCTTCGAGACCAATGCGAAGATTCGCTGGCTCAGACAACAGAGGCAGGGCCTTTTCGATGAGTTTTTCGGTCAGTTTGGCCGAGTGCTCGTTTTCGCGCTCTCCGATGGCGAGCATGAGTTTGGATGTTGTTTGCCAAATCGAGGGTGAAACAGGCTCTTCGAGAGTTCTGACCTCAAAACCGAGCTTTTTCATCTGCGCGGCACGTCCCGTCTCCCATGCGGCGAGGCTGCCGCAGAGGATAAGAGAGCGTGATGTTGGCGCGATTGTCCTTGTGGGCATTCCCGCGCCCAGCAACGCAGCAAAAAAATCCGCCGCGCCCGCCGCAAGCGTGTGGGAGGAAAGATCACGCGGCAGGTCCTCCGGCACCGACGCATCCGGCGTGTGGATGCGGGCGCAATCGCCGAGCAGATCGCGCACATTGTCAGTGCGCCTTGGGTAGTCAGGATCATTCGCAAAGACGGCTTCATGCAGCGGCATGCCTTCGATGAAGTAGCACCCATCACGGATGACGCGGCCTTTGGAGGGATTGGCAGGGATCAAAACGCACTCGCTTAATCCTGCGGTATTGAGGATGGCTTCGATCTCCGCGCGGAGATGCCCACGCATCACCGAATCCGTCTTCTTGTAAATCCACACAGGCTTTGCGGCCATGATCTGGCGTGTTATTTCGCTGACAATGCGCACGGCATCGTTTTCAGACTTCAAGCGCGTGTCGGTGTCCACGGCGATGACCTCGGCATCGCTCGTCGGATCAAAAACGGTCTGCACCTCCGCCTTCAGCCCACGCGCCGCCGCGATGCCCGCCAGCTCGGCGGCACCGGAGAAGTCGTCTGCAATAATTGCGATCATGCGGTGAAGTGAGGCAGACACTCTTGTCTGCTCAGTTGCGGTTTCATTTACTCGCACAGACAGGAGTGTCTGTGTCACAGAGTTTTGCCGCCAGCGCGACGGCTTCAAACAGGCTGTTTGGGTTCGCTTTGCCCTGCCAGGCGATGTCGAAGGCGGTGCCGTGATCGACACTCGTGCGGATGACGGGCAATCCGAGCGTGGTGTTGATGGCGGAGTCAAAGGCCAGCGCCTTGAGCGGAATGTGACCCTGGTCGTGATACATGCAGATGA
>JAIWOJ010000256.1 GCA_020216965.1 Prosthecobacter sp. | reverse complement strand
CCCCCGTCGCCGCTGACGCGGATCAATTGCCCAGGTAGGTGGTGGTAGGCAGGGCTTTGCGGAGCTGGGCGAGGCCATCCTCACTGAGCCCGCAATCATTCAGGTGTAGCTCTGAGAGGCGCTTGAACTCGCGCAGTGCGGGGAGGGCGCTGTCATCCACCGATTTGCAGCCGTTCAGGCGCAGGTAAGTGAGCGCTTTGAGATGGCGCAGGTGGTCTAGACCGCTGCCGGTGATCTTCCAGTCCTCCAGGGTCAGGTTTTTCAGCCTTGCCATTTTTTCTAAGGCCAAGGCCCAGCGATCATCTGCCTGCGGCTGCTCAATGCTAAGGTCTGCGAGCTGTTTGAGGTCCGCCAGGCTGGAAAAGCCTGCTAGAGAGTAAGCACCCGGCCCCAGCTCAAGCACCTCCAGGCGCGGCCATTGCTTCACCAGGAGGCCCAAGCCCTCGTCGGTGATGGGGCAGTCGCCATCGATCGCTAGGCTGCGCAGGGATTGATTGGCTGAGAAGGCGCGCAGGCCGGAGCCGCTGATGGGATTGCCCTCTAGGCTGAGGCTTTCCAGTCGGCTCGTGGCTGCAAAGGGCTCTAGCATTTCATCGGTGAGGGAGCAGCCTTCGAGGGCCAGTTGGCGCAGGCTAGCGATGCGGGCGATGGCACCCACGCCTTCCGCGCTGAGCCTGGCGGTATAAACCGTGAGCGTGGCTAGCTGTGCCTGCCTGCCAAAGCTATCCCAGCCCTCGCCCGTGAACTGCCTGCCATCGACGCGCAACTCGCGGATGCGGCTGCGCTCACCCAGCCTGCTGATGCCCTGATCATTCAGCCGCTGCATGTCATAGAGGCGTAGCTCTGAGAGCGCTGCGCAGGCACCCAGGGAGGCCAGTGCATCATCATCCACACTCGGGCATTCATTCAAGTCCAGCCGAGACAGCTTGGGGCACGTCGCCAGGGCTTTCAGGCTTTCCTGGCCGACGTTGCAGCGGTGCAGGCGCAATTCCGCCAAGGAGGGCAAGCCACGCAGGGCCGATGCTAGCGCTGCATCCTCCAGCACAGGAAATTCACTCAGCAAGAGGCTGGAAAGCTGCGGCAGCCCTCGGATGGGCTCCAGGGTGGTCAATTTAGCGCCGGAGAGCACCAGCTCGCGCAGGCTACGGGCGGTCACCAGCAGGGTAAAATCTTTGTCCGTGGCCTGGGCAGCCTTCCCATCGGGGAGGTAGATCGCCAAGATCTCAAAGCGCCCGCTAGGCAGTGCTTTGACATCCTCCGCACGCAGCGTCTGCCCATCCCGTCCCGCGACCTCCACGCTGCCGCCAAGCCCGATCACCCAGGTGGCGAGTTGCCGCCAGGAACCGCCGCCACTGACAGGCACAGCAGGGCTGGCAGGGGCGGGCTTGCCCTCAGCCACAGCGGGCGCGCTGTCGCCTGTGGCGCGGTCCGGCTGCGGCATGGCCTCACGGATGCGCTCCTGCGCCTCCCGCACCGTGCGGGCATCGGCGAGTCGATCCGCGCGGGTCAGCTCGCCCTCATAGACGCTGAGCGCCTCCAGATAGCGCTGGTAAAGAGGCACCAACTTGCGGTCGCGCTCTAGGGCATGTTTCTGCTGCGTCGCCCGCCAAGTCTGGCGCAGAGAGGCCAGGCTGGCTGGCGTGCTGGGCAGATCCGCAGGCGGGGGGGGCTCACCCTTTTCGATCAAGGCTTTTTCAGCATCCAGCGCAGTGACCTCATCCAGGCTGCCCTTTGCCTGGGCAGCAGCGCGGCTGCGCGCCAGGGCAGCCAGGTAGCCCTGATTCAGCGCCTGCATGGCGGCAGTGTAGGTCTGCCCGGCATCCCGCTGGCAGGCCGCCTGAAAGCTGGCATCTAGCTGGGCGAGGCGTTTTTCTACCTCAGTCGGTTCACGCTTGGGTTCAGGCACTGGGGCAGGGGGCGGCGGTGCGGCTGGAGGCGGCGGGCTCTCCGCCGTCATTTTCTCACCCGTGGCAGGCGCAGGCGGTGCTGGAGGTGCGGGCTCAGCAGGCATCGGTGCCGGTGGGGCACTGGCCACGGTGGCAGGCTCGGCGGATTTTGCCGGAAACTCAATCAGGATGCCCACGGATTCCTTCTGCCAAGTCGTATCGGCATCGTTGAAATCGTAGATACCAGGGCTGTCATCATCGCGGTAAAGGTCTGCATAGGCGGGAAAAACCTTCTCATTCGGCTGCTCCGCCCCCCAAGGCAGCTCCGCGCCTGCCGCCGTGCCATCGCTCCAGCGCCAGTCTCCCGCCTCCGTCGCTACCCCATCCACCCAGACACGCTGGCCGACGTAGAGTGCGCGGATGACGAGATTTTCCCACAGCCATTCCACCTTTTCATGCGTGTCCACACGCGCGAGGCGCGCGCCCAATTCCGCAGCCTTAGCCAGGGCAGCAGCGCGGTTGTAGCTCCCTGGCACAAAACGGTAACGCTGGCCCTGAGGATGGCGCAGATCCGCCAGCGGTGCTTCCGGGCGGGGCTCAGGGGTGGCAGGCGCATCCGGCGTGCTTTTTGCCTCAGCCATCGGAGGGGGGGCAGCTTCGGATGAATTCGCCGTCGCAGATGCCGCCGCATTCTGGGGCTGATCCACCGCAGGCAGGCTCTCTTTGACAGGCGTGTCAGGTGCGAAAAGGGACCAAAGCAGGCCCAGCAGCAGCAGCGCCGCCGCGCCCAGCCCGACAAAAACAGCCTTGGGCATCGCTTGTGGAGGCTTCGGCGGTGGCACCAGCGCACCCGCAGCCCGTGGCCTGGGGGGTATCGCCGACTCTGCCACTGCCACCGCCTGCGGGGTGAAAACGATCCGATCCAGCTCCGCCCGCAGCTCCTGCACCGTGGCATGGCGCATGGCAGGATCAGGATGCATCGCGCGGGTGATGATGGCATCCAGCCTGGGGTCCACCTCCCCTGGCACCAGGGCGCTAGCAGGCATCCCTGTCGCCGCCGGGAGTTTTCCCGTCAGCATATTGTAGAGCATGACACCCACCGCATGAATATCCGCCCGCCCATCCACCGGCGCGCCTAGGATCAGCATCTCTGGCGCGACAAAATCCGGCGTGCCCAGCACGATGCCATCCCCCTTCACACTGCGGTCCTGCTGGCCTCCCAGGCTCGCCAGGCCAAAATCCGCTACCTTCACCTGCCCATTCCGGGCGATGAGGATATTTGCTGGCTTGATGTCACGATGAACCACTGCCTGCGCATGAGCACAGGCCAGCGCATCACAGACATGAGCGATGATGGCGAGCGCGTGCGCCTGCGGCAGCCTGCCAGACGCCTTCAGCATCTGCCCCACATCCGTGCCATCCACATACTCCATCACAAAATAGAGCTGGCCCGCTCTTGTTTGGCCGAAATCATAAACCGCCACGATCCCCGTGTGGGAGAGCTTTGCCAGCGTCCGCGCCTCAATCTTAAACCGCTCCGCATAATCGATATCTCCATCATCCGTCACGGGCGGCAGGATTTTCACCGCCACGAGCCGGTCCAGAGCAATCTGCCGCGCCTGATACACCGCCCCCATGCCACCCACGCCCAGCAAGCGCAGAAATTCATACTGTGGCAGCATCGCCCCCAGCTCCTCTAAGCTAGGCGGCTGCCAATTCGCGTCCGTAGGAGCAGGTGGGGTCTTCATGCGAAACTGGGGGAGTGCGCCTCATCATACGCTAGCAGCACGCTCCAGCTTGTCATCAATCCGTGACACCAGGGTGTCGAGCAGCTCTCCATTGCCGAAGCGTTCGATGACGTCGGCTAGGAAGCCTTCGACGATCAGCTTGCGCGATTCCTGGTCCGGGATGCCGCGGGCTTTGAGGTAGAAGAGTTCTTCATCAGGAATCGGGCCGCTGGTGGCTCCGTGGCTGCATTTGACTTGGTCGGCGTTGATTTCCAGACCTGGCAGGCTGTTGGCCTCGGCTTCGTTGCTGTTGAGCAGATTGCGGCAGGTCTGGTAGGCGTCGGTGTAGTGCGCCCCTTCATCCACGATGATGAGGCCGCTGAAGATAGAGCGCGATTTGCCGTAGAGGGCGTTTTTGTAAAGCAGATCGCTGGTGGCGTGCGGGGCTTTGTGGCGCTGAAGGGTGCGCTGATCGACGATTTGCTCGCCGAGGGGCAAGCTGACGCGGAGCATGTCGCTGCGGGCACCCTGGCCGATGAGGTCACTGACGCTCTCGCTGCGGCGGAAGGCGGCGCCGAGCTGTACTTGGAAGCTTTTCACGCTGGCATCGCGTCCGGCGGTGATGCTGGAAAGATGCAGCGCCTGGGCGTCATCAGCCAGCTCCTGGCAGGCGGCGTAGGTAATCTTGCTGCCGCTGCCACCGACGAGATCAGCGATGGCGATGCTGAGGCCGCCTTCCCCTTCGAGACTGCGATAATGATCGACGACGCTGACCTGCGCGTTGTCCTCCGCGACGACGAGCGTGTGCGGAAAGATGGCCGCGTGATCGCCAACGACCCAGTGGAAGATTTCGACCGGCTTTTCGATGACAATGTTCTTCGGCACGATGATGACGGTCCCCGCTTTGACATGCGCCAGATGCAGCGCGGCAAATTTGCGGGAGCCGAGCGGCAGATCTCCCTT
>JAIWOJ010000255.1 GCA_020216965.1 Prosthecobacter sp. | reverse complement strand
GCTGTCCACAAAGGTCTGCACGGGGCCGATGCGGTTTTCATGCCGCAGCCGGTCTAGGGTAAAGAGCAGTTGCTGTGTGCGCTCGACAGCAAAGGCCGGGATGATGAGACGAGAGCGGCGCTGCTGGATCTTGCGGATGATGCGGCAGAGGTGCTCGGTAGAGTCTGCCGCCGCCTCGTGCTGCCTGCCGCCGTAGGTGCTTTCCATGATGACACAGTCCACCCCATCACAGGACGCGGGGTCATTCAGCAGGTCGTTGCCACAGCGCCCGATATCACCGCTGAAAAGGAGGCGCTTTTTCATCCCATCCGCCTGGTCCTGGATGTCTAGGATGATCTGGGCGGAGCCCAGCACATGGCCAGCATCGATAAAAGTCAGCCGCACACCGTCGGCAATCAGCATGGACCTGTCATAGCCCATGGTGACAAATTGCCGAAGGCAATTCTCCGCGTCCTCACGCGAGTAGCTGGGCAGCAGGGTGGGCAGATCGTCGCGCTTGCGGTGGCGATTGAGCCAGGCGATGTCGTTCTCATGGATGTGGGCGGCATCAGGGAGCATGATGCTGCACAGATCGCGGGTGGCAGGGGTGCAGTAGATGTTGCCCGTAAAGCCTTTTTTGCAGAGATGGGGCAGGTTTCCGCTGTGGTCGATGTGGGCGTGGGAGAGGACCACGCAGTCGATTTTCTCGGGATCAAAGGGAAAGCGGCTATTGCGCTCGATCGACTCTGCCCGTCTGCCCTGGTAAAGCCCGCAATCCAGGAGGATGCGGGTGTTATTGACCTCAATCAGATGCTTGGAGCCCGTGGTAGTGCCGGCCGCGCCGCAGAAGGTAATTTTCATGGTTGCCCCCAGCACAGCCCAGGAAGTCACTGCGTGCAAGATGGAAGCCTGAGAACGCACAGGCCGCAGTGGCAAAAAGCCGCGTGCTATGCCAGCCTAGGGGCGCATGTCTGTGCCTGATGCCGCCTCACGCTTATGCACTGCCTGTGGCCTGTGCTGCAGCGGTGTGCTTTTTGATCTCGTGCGCCTGCAGCCGGGGGATTCAGTGCCGCAGTTGCAGAGGCTAGGGATGAAACTGCGGCGCAAGACGACCAAACCTTGGTTTCCCCAGCCTTGCCAGTTCCTTAAAAACGGAGCCTGTGAGATCTATGAGCACCGGCCCACACGCTGCCGTCTCTTTGAATGCCAGCAGCTACGCAGGCTAAAGGAAGGTGAAACCACAGAGCAGGACGCATCGGCCATGATCGGCTTAGCAAGGCGGATGGTCGCAGATATCGAGGCGCTTCTGCCTCCCTTGGCCCTGGGATCACAGCCACCCACCTTAGGAGAACGGGTGAGCGCGGCCCTCGAAGAGAAGCCTGATCTAAAACTGCAGCGCTTGCACAATCGACTCAAGCGCCTGCTGGACAGGGAATTTCGTGTGCTGGGCTGAGCGGGGTAGATTCAGCAGTTGCCACGGGCGGGGTTTGCCAGGAAAAGAGGCTGACAAACAACTACCTAGCCCCTGTGCCAGCACTGCAAACCTTCGTTTTTATCCAAAAAACCGCCGGGCGTGGCGGTGCCAAAAACCGTCTTTTGGACACACTCACCACGCTCAAGAATGGCAGTGACTGCCGCCTGCATGTGGTGACGGCTGAGACTGGAGAGTTCACCGAACGCTGTGCTGCACTGCAAGTCCCCGTCACCATCCATCCTCTGCCAGAGTGGCGGAAGCTCTGGAGTCGTCTGGGGTTTGCCAAGGCCATCCGCTCCCTGGCGGGCAGGCTGCCCTTTGCGCAGGCAGACTGGGTGATTAGCAATGAGATGTGGTGGGCACCCCACGCAGCGGCTCTGGCACGCAGGCTGGGCGCAAGGTCTGCTGCCATCCTGCGTGACGGTATCGCCGATGCCACCAAGGGTAGGAAATACGCTTTGCAGGAAAATGATCTGATCCTGCCTTCGTCTCAGAAAATCGCGCGCGGGCTGGCTAAAGATCCGCAGCTCGCTAGACGCACCCGAGTTTTTTTGGATGCTGTCTTTCTACCGCCTAGGCGGCCTGATTCCATTGCCCTCCTTGGACCAAAGCTGGCAAAGGCTGATCCCTCTGTGAAGCGCTGGCTGCTGGTACTAGGGCGTGTGCAGGAGCGCAAACGACAGGCGGATGCTGTGCGCGTGCTGCGTGGGCTGCTTGACTGCGGACACAACGACCTGGGGCTGATCGTGGCCGGTGACTGTGATGCGGACTATCAGCCTGTGATGGAGGCCGCAATGCGCGAGTGCCAGGTGCAGGACCGCGTGGTCATGCTAGGGAATTTCTCCGATGTCCAGGCGCTCTTTGAGCTCTGCACCGCCTGCCTGCTGACCAGCCTGCGGGAGGCGCTGCCTGGATCCATGATGGAGTCCTGCCTAGCCGGGCGTCCCTGCTTTATGTATCCTTGCGAAGGGGCTGAGGATATCTTCGGCCCGCATCAGCCACTTTTTGTCGGGGATGACTTCACGCCGGGCCCGCTGATCAGGAAAATGGACGCACTGCTGCGTGACCCGGCCCGCTTGTTGGCTGAGACAGCCGCCCTCCAAGCCCGTGCACAGGCGCTTTTTTCTGAACAAGCCCACCTGCGTGAACTCGTGCAAAAGCTAGGGGTGAAAACCAAAGAACAGGCTGCATGAGGCGCGCACGAGCCTGCTTGAAGGCAAACAGAAAAGTTCAGAGCGGTCAGGCAAGCAGCGCGCGGACGACCTTGCGCGGTTCCACACCAGTGAGGCGCTGGTCTAGCCCCTGGAACTTGTAGGTGAAGCGCTCATGATTGTAACCTAGCAGGTGGAGCACGGTGGCGTGGAAATCACTGATGTGCAGGGGATCTTTGACGATGTTGTAGCTGAAGTCGTCAGTTTCACCATAGATCATTCCGCCTTTGCTGCCGCCGCCAGCCATCCACATGGTGAAGCAGCGTGGATGGTGGTCGCGGCCATAGTTTTCTTTCGAGAGGCCACCCTGGGAATAGATGGTGCGTCCGAACTCTCCGCCCCAGATGATGAGGGTATCCTCAAACATGCCTCGCTGCTTGAGGTCTTCGATCAGCGCATGACAGGGTTGGTCGATGTCTTTGCACTGGCTGGGCATGCGACCGCCGACGTTGCTGTGGTGGTCCCAGTTGTTGAGGTAGATCTGGGTAAAGCGCACCCCGCGCTCCGCGAGCCGCCGCGCCATGAGCACACTGTTGGCAAAGGTGCCTGGCTTGCGGGCTTCATCACCGTAGAGCTTGAAGATGTGCTCTGGCTCTTTGCTCAGGTCTGTCAGCTCTGGCACGCTGGCCTGCATCCGAAAGGCCATTTCATACTGCTGGATGCGCGTGTGCGTTTCGGGGTCACCGACTTGCTGGTAATTGAGTTCATTGAGCGCGTTGAGCCCCTCAATGGTGCGTTTGCGCACGCTGGCGGGAACACCTGGTGGGTTGTTGATGAAGAGGATCGGATCGCCTTTGCTGCGAAAGCTCACGCCCGCATGTTCTCCAGGCAGGTAACCGCTCGACCAGAGGCGTGAGGAGATGGCCTGTTCTTGTTCGCGATTGGTAGGGGTGGCGATGAGGACGACAAAGGTGGGCAGGTTTTGATTCATGGCACCCAGGCCATAGGAGGCCCAGGAGCCCAGGCAGGGCCGCCCGGTGATCTGATTGCCCGTCTGCATGGCGCAGATGGCGGGCTCGTGGTTGATGGCCTCGGTGTGCAGAGAGCGCATCCAGCAGATGTCGTCAGCGTTTTTGGCGAGGTAGGGCAGCAGGTCGGAGTTCATCCACATGCCACACTGGCCGCGCTGGGCAAAGTTGAACTTGGAAGGGGCGATGGGGAAGCGTGCCTGGCCGCTGGTCATGGTGGTGAGGCGCTGGCCATTGCGGATGCTCTCAGGTAGGTCTTTGTCATACCAGTCCCGCATTTGGGGCTTGTAGTCAAAGAGGTCCATCTGGGCTGGGCCGCCCACCATGTGTAGGTAGATGACGCGCTTCGCCTTAGGCTGGAAATGCGGCAGCACGGCTCCCTGGCCTGCATGAGCAGTGCCAGAGACGGCTTCACCGATCAGGGAGGTCAGTGCGGCGTAACCTAGTGCATTCTTCCCGCGCCCAAAAAAGCGGCGGCGCGTCTCTAGGGTGTTCCATTCTTGGAGGAGTGACATGGCAGTGGCAGGTGGAGCTAAGAGGATATTTTTGAAATCAAACAGAGCGAAGGTGCGGAGCTGGATTCATGGCTTGGAGGAGGATGTTTGGAGGGTAGCAATCTCCCCACGGTCATTTATTGAGCACTTCATCCAGGTTGAAGACTTGGTTCGTGAGCATGGTCCAGGCGGCAAGTTCGGCCTTGGGAAGCCCATCGTCGGTTTTGGATTCGCCGACTTTCAGCAAGGCTTCGGCATCGCCAGGATTTGCGCTGTAATGCGCGTGAAGATCAGCGAGGCTGGCTTCGAGGATTGAGCGCTCTTTTTGCCCAAGCGGACGGCAGAGAATGCGGGTGGCGATGTGGTCTAGGGGCTTATCCGTGCGCAAGGCTTTTTGGGCGAGGATGCGGGCTGCCTCGATGAACTGAGGGTCGTTCATGGTGACGAGTGCCC
>JAIWOJ010000254.1 GCA_020216965.1 Prosthecobacter sp. | reverse complement strand
AATTCCTGCGACTAATCCATCATTTACCTTGGCAGTAACCTCCACAACAGGCGTTTTTGGAGGCACCTTCACTCCAAATTGGACTCCACTGGCCAGCATCAAACCTACTTTCAGAGGGATCGTTGTAGCGAAGGGGAATGTGAAACGTGGTTATGGTTATTTTATTAGCAACGTCAACAACACTGTACCCCAGGAAAGCGGACTTGTGAGGCTTGGCCGTCAATAAGAACATAAACTTTGGCCGGGCATTTAGGTCGTGAACTCTTTGGCTTCAGGAAATAAGAAATCCTTGCTTTATCGAGATAGATAAGCTCACATGCTGACGCATGTGGGAGTTTGTGAAGGAGCATTGGCGTGATGGCGTGGAGATTATCATCCTCGCCGCTCTCGCCTATCATGGTTATTTGTTCTTCCGGGCCACGCGCGGGGCACGAATTTTGACGGGTTTATTGATTCTCCTGCTTAGTCTGGCGTTGATTTCGCAACTCCTTGAATTGGAGGTGATTAGCTGGTTGCTCCAGCGAATTTCTGTATTCCTGGCGGTAGCGCTTGTGGTGCTCTTTCAGCCGGAGTTGCGCCGTGTCTTGGCGGAATTAGGCAGCCATCGGCTGTTTTCCTTTAATCGACCCGATCCGGAATCTCTTGATGTGTTGCTTGAAGCCATGCAAACGCTATCCGCACGCCGCTGCGGGGCGCTATTTGCTCTGAAGCGTGGGATTGACCTGAAGCAATTTGTCGAAACTGGGGTGGAAGTGGATGCTGCAATGAGTGTGGAGCTGATTTGCACGATTTTTCATCCCAAAACGGCACTTCATGATGGTGGTGTCATCTTGGATCAGGGGCGTATCCAGGCAGCGGGTTGTGTGTTTCCTGTGAGTCAAAAGGAAGTGCGTGATAGGGCCATCGGCCTACGCCACCGGGCAGGTATGGGAGTGACGGAGGAGACGGATGCTATTGCCTTGATTGTGAGTGAGGAGAGCGGTGCGCTATCGATTGCCTATCGAGGTAGGCTGGAGCATGATCTTGAGCCTGAGGAGCTACGCAACCGCCTGAACGAGCTTTTGACCTTTGGTAGTGTGAAAAGTGAAACCCAGGCAGATGAAGCCAGCCGTGAAACTGTCGCAGCTTAAAGATCTGATCGTCCGCAACTGGAAGGAGAAGCTCCTCTCTTTGGTGCTTGCGTTCCTCTTTTGGTTTATGATCAAAGGCCACGCCGCACGTACAAACATACCCTATGGCTATGGCAGCGAGCGTTTTGGACGCTCTGGTCTTCCCCAAATCCTGCCGCCTGGGCCGTGAGGTTTCAGTGATAATCGAATTGTGCGCTCATGGTAGCGTCCGTATCGCTCACGCAGCGCAACCAGTAAGCACCAAAACTGGCGGGGAAGGTATGCTCCTTGTCTTCTCCAGGCGAGACATCAAAACTCAGATACTTCACCCATTGTCCTGTGCCACTAATGTCTGCCTCTAGCGTGATGCGTGCCGGTGTGTTTGTGCTCAGAGTTAGTTTCTTCTGGTCGTAGCCTGTGAAGAGATAGGGATCGCTAGGCTCACCTGCTTTCACTTGGGCGTCTTTCCAAGGTCCGCCGTAACCATGCGGCTTACCAAAGCGCCAGAGATCGTCCACCGTGCCTACCCAGAGTGCAGTTTTGCCATCTATGGCGCGTACGATGTGCTCGCCCTGAGCATTAGCGCGAAGACCGCTGATGACCATCAGCCCACGGTAGCTGGCGTAGTCTTTGATACGGCGATTGTGAGTGGCGACCGGTCGCACTTTGGCAAAACCACCTGCGTTTTCCGCAGGTAGTTCAAAAAAGGTGCCCCCGGCGTTAAACAGGTCACGTTCTGTGCAAACCTCGCGGCAGACACGCTCTGCGCCAAGCGCACTAGGTTGGTCCAGCGCGGCAGTGCCGCGAGGTAACCGCCAGCGCCCTTTTTCATCCACATACAAGATTGAGGCAGAGTCATAGCTAAGCACACCGGTTGGGATCGCCGCGTGTTCCACGGTCCATTGCATCCCGGCTGGGTCGTTCACTGGCTTGAGGTCAAAGGTAGCCCCAAGGTCATAGCAGCCACTTAGTGTCGTGACGTAGCGCAGAGTCTTGAAGCCCCCATCCCGCGCTAGCATCACACCTCCCGTCAAGTTCACATCATCAGGACTTGCGATGCCATCAAAGATGGGATCTGCCTCCAGCTTCCGATGATCCTGGTTTCGGTAGTGAAACATGGCTGTGACCTTTGCCGCATCTTTTTGTGCGCGCAGTCTGACCCACGCGCCCCTTTCCTGAGGCGGAAAGTCTATCCAAAGGCTGCGTTCACCGCTCATGGCCAGGGTGTTCTTTGCTACCCAGGTTCCATCACCACGTTCATCAATTTCTAGAGTGAAGGTTGCCGTCTGCGGTGCTACTAGATGCAGTGAACGGTGCTGGTAACCGATGAAAAGGTAGGGTTCGCTCACTTCGCCAGCTTTGACATCATCCTCCAACCAGACTGCGCCACGCCCGATCACTGGGCCAAGTTTGTCTAGCATCTCAGGCGCGATGAACCAGAGATTTGACTGCGATTGTCCTGGCCCTGCGAGCTTACCCTTTGCCTTGCGCACGTTGAGAAACTCTTTGTTGGCTGAATCATCGCACCCGAGCACCAGTCGATCCCCCCAGCGGGCAAAGTCCCCGATCACCTTCAAATAGTTGCTGCGAGGAGTGATGCCTGAGCAACGACTTGGGGTAAAATCTTTGGGGAAGCGCCAGAAGGCACCATGCATGGTCATCAAGAGATCTTTTTCACCAATGTCACGAATACGAGGCCATTCGGTATTCCATCCGTGGGCTCCATCGTAGCTGTGACTGGATTTCGGTAGGCGGTAGCTGTGCCATTGTCCGCCATGCAGGCACATCAAAATGAGGGACCGGTGGTCCCAACCGATGCTCCATATCGGATCTGTGCTGGGATTTGCATTCCCTTCGATGCCACCGGGACCACTGACCTCGGTGAATTGATTCCGGCGGACTAGGCTCCAGTCTTGGCCGGGGGCGTGCCATTCAGCCAGCGCACCACTGGGGGTTGCAGGGTCAGTCGTCACACGCTTATCACGGTCTCCGTTGTTGGCATAGATTAGGCGACCTTGGCCGCTAAAGAGCCCCTTGCCATGATAGCCTGGCAAAGTAGATGCCAGGGTGGCAGGGTGAGTTTCTTTGGAAAAGCCAGGTTTGGGCTTGTTGCCGTCTTGAATGTGGCCGGTGACCTCTAGCGTCTTCAGGTCCACTTCATACAGCCCCTCTTCCATTGTGGCATAGTAGGCTTTATTTGCCGGATCTGTCAGGTGGCGTGCATTGCCTGTGAGGCGACCTGGCATCCGATTTGGAGGAATCACGCGCACCCGGCGCTCCGCATTGATCACATAGGGACCGATCAGAAGCTGCTGCGTCTCACGGTGGATCATACGGTTTGCCGGGGTGCCGCCGACGCTCTCTGGCCGGATCACTTGCTGCAGATCTGGGGTGATTTCATACAGCTTATCGCTGCTACCAAAGGGCAGGTGAGGACCATAAGTAATAACCCAAAGCCGTCCTGCCCACGGAACGACAGCACCCGTGCCGCACTCGCCCTCATGGTTGAACATCGCCAACTGTGGGTAAATACCGCTAATTTGGCGTGGTTCCTCTGCCGAGTGTGAGGCAACGGTGACAAAGGCTAGGCTGAAAAATGTGACGAACAGGCGCATCCAAACAATGGAGCATCTCTGCCCGTGCGCTGGCAAGTCTGCAGACTGACGCGAAATGGAATTTGTATGGCGCGCTTGGGTTGATTTTGGCCTACATTTTGAAGAATAGGGCTAGGCGCACTGCTAGAGGATCACTTTTCCTGAAAATCTGGTAATTCTGTGGTGGGCAAGAGGAAGAACGCTTGGCCGGGCTGAATGAGCACAGCACGGGTCTGGTCCAGGGCGGCAGGGTCAGCTTCATCCACCCATTGGCTGCCTGCTGGACTGCTACGGAGGAAGTAGCCTTGATAGCCTTCTGTGCCAGGAGTCAGGTCGCCGCGCCAGAGTCGTAGGCGGGCAGCGTTGGAGGCAGAGGGCGCAGTGATGAATCCGTTATCAGGGTTAAGGCCCAGGCTGTATGGGCTATGATCCTTGAGGAAGCCACTGCTGACGAGTTGTGGTCCTTGCAAGAGAGGCATGTGGAATGGGGTAGCACGCACGGCCCCAGTGAGGGTGTGGGTGACGCTGCCCTGACGCACCTGAACGAGCAGGCCGGTGCCAGGGGGCACGATCTGGCTGCCATCAAAGTCTCCCGTCCAACCGTCTGCGTGGCACGATGCGGTGCGGAAGTTGCCGCTGGCTGGATCGAAGATCATGACGCGGTCTGCTTGGTCCGCATGTGTCGCTGCCGTGAACAATCCTGAGGGTAGCAGAGCTTCCAACGTCCAGTGCGGGCGGAGGGTAATGCGGTTGCTTACACTTGGCATGCTACCGGAGTCTATCGCAAGGCGCGTGCCGCTAGACATGGCGGTATCTACCTCATAGCGGCGGCCCGTGACGAGGTCTTCGACGTAGTGTGCCTGGCCTTTAGGAAGTGAAATGGT
>JAIWOJ010000253.1 GCA_020216965.1 Prosthecobacter sp. | reverse complement strand
CGCGGGCCGCCCTAGAGGACGCGCATCAGACTCTGCGTGAGTCTTCACGCAGGCGCGAGGCTGAGGCTCTCGAACGCATCGCCAGCCTGGAAGCTGCGCTGAGCGCTTCTCGTGAGACGGCTGCCAAATTGGAGCCTGCCCTGACCCGCATCCGTGATCTCGAAACCGCCCTTTCCTCAGAACGCGGGCGCGTCAGCGCCATGGAGCAGACCGTGCAGATCGCCAATCAGCGTGCGGAGGACTTTGCCACCCGCCTCGACGAAGCCCAAAAGCTGATGAGCGAGACGACGAGCACCATCGCGAAAAAAGAGGCGGAATGGCGCGCCCACCTCGCCAAGCTGGAAAACGCGGATGAAGAGATCAGCAAAATGACAGAGGCCCACACCTCCTACCGCCAGCAAGCAGAAACACGCATCACCAACCTGCAGCGCCAGCTCGCTGCTGCCGAGGCCAAGGCCGCCCTGGTGCAAAAGGAATTCATGAGCGCCGTCGGCGTCTTGCCCGGACCTAAGCCCGGCAACCCGCCGAGTGGGCCCCTGGATGGCGATGCGCGCCGCATCGCTGACCTCGAAGCCCGTCTCCAACAAGTCGAAGCTGAAGCGCGTAAAAAGGCGCGTGAAGACGGCTATAAAATTGCCGAGCTCGAATATCGCCTGAGCGAGGCGCAGGAAGCACTCGCCCAAAAAACCCCACCCACTGCGTCTGCCCCGCCTCAGCCAGAAGCCAAGGCGAGTGCCAGCGAGCCATCTGCGCCTCCGCCGCCAGCAGCGGAAGTGCCTGAGGCTGCCACGGAACCGAAGGCCGAAACCTCTGCTGAAGGCTCAGCCCCACCAGAAGACATCACCCAGCCACAGGCCACTGCCGAGCTGTGCCAGCAATTCCCAGAACCCACCTCGGCTGCTCCTGCTAGCCCTGACGATGCGGGTGCACAAACCCTGCCAGAACCGGCTGCCACCCCTTCCCTGCCCGCGTCCGACAGATCACTCACGGGCGCGTGAATCCATCCAGATCGTCACCGGGCCGTCATTGACTAGAGCCACCTGCATATCAGCGCCAAAAACGCCGCGCGCCACGGGCTTTTCCAGCAACTGTTCTACGGCCCTCATGAAGTGCTCATAGAGTGGGATGGCATGTTCCGGCCGTGCCGCACGGATAAAGCTCGGCCGATTCCCCTTTTTCGTGCTCGCGTGCAGGGTGAACTGGCTCACCACCAGGATGCTGCCGCCAACGTCCTTGACCCCAAGGTTCATTTTCCCATCCGCATCCCCAAAGATGCGCATTTGCACCACCTTGGCTGCCAGCCAATCGGCATCCTCCACCGTGTCCTCATGCTCAATGCCCAGCAGCACCACCAGCCCATGAGGTATTTTCGCACAGACTTCCCCATCAAGGGTCACAGAGGCTTCACGGGATCGCTGGATGAGTGCTCGCATGGGTAGAGAGGTGGCCTCCAAAGCGGGTGCGGCGGACTTTTCAAGTGCCATCCCAGCCTCAATATCAAAGGAGAGACTAGATGGCGAAAGAGAGGCCAAGGAACGTCATCACCACGCTCACAAAATCTCGACACACGGAATATAAACCTTTCCAAAATAAATAAATGGCTCTATTTTCTGTAATTCATAGAATCCGCACCAACCCCAGCCGTCGGGCCGGGGCAGGCACGAGAAGGCATCTTTCTGCCCTTCTGATCGCGGACTGCACCATGGCACCAGCGGTGGCGGCACAGGCTGCCTGACCGAGGGCGGCAGCATGGATGGATCTCAAATGCCGAAGTTCCCCGTGGTGCAGACAGGCAGGTCTGTCAGCACTTCAGAATTTGGGTTGAATCATTCGCCTCCTTGCCAAGCAGCCCAAAGCGCCCATCTTGCACCCCTTTTTTTGCCGAAATCGCCAACCTATTTTGTTTTGTGAGCCAGTCCCATCCTACCGATGATCTCCGCGTGGCGGAGATCCTGCCGCTGATTCAGCCAGCACTTTTGATGCATGACCTGCCGCTGAATGAAACGGGTGCTGCTTTCATTGAGACCTCTCGGCGGAGAGCGGAGGCCATTCTCAACCGGCAAGACGATCGTCTGCTGATCGTGGTCGGGCCGTGCTCGATCCATGACCACAAAAGCGCGCTGGAATATGCCCAGCTCATCCAGCAAGCCCGGGAAAAGCATGAAAAAGATCTAGAGATCTTCATGCGGGTCTATTTTGAAAAGCCGCGCACCACCGTTGGCTGGAAAGGCTACATCAACGACCCACACCTGAACGAGAGCTATGACATCAACAGTGGCCTGCGTGAGGCGCGCAACCTGCTAATCGAGCTGACCCGGATGGCGGTGCCGTCTGCCACAGAGTTTCTAGACGTCATTACCCCCCAGTACATCGCCGATGTGGTCTCCTGGGGTGCTATCGGTGCCCGCACCACGGAGAGCCAAGTCCATCGGCAGCTTGCCTCCGGCCTGTCCATGCCTGTCGGGTTCAAAAATGGCACCGATGGCAGCGTACAGGTAGCTCTCGATGCGATCCAGGCTGCGGCGGGACAGCACTGCTTCCTCTCCGTCACCAAGGATGGCGTCGCCGCCATCGTGAAAACGAAAGGGAACAGCGCCTGCCACGTCATCCTGCGGGGTGGCAAGTCTGGCACGAACTTTGACGCCGCCGCGATCGATGCCGTGGCCAGCCAACTCACGGCGCGCGGTCTGCCTGCCAGCGTCATGGTGGACTGTAGCCACGGGAACAGCTTGAAGGACTTCCGCAAACAGCCTCTGGTCACAAAATCATTGGCAGAGCAACTCAGCGCTGGCAGCCGCTCCATCACTGGCGTGATGATTGAGAGCCACCTCGTGGAGGGCCGCCAAGACGCCAAGCCCGGCCAGCCCCTGACCTACGGCCAGAGCATTACCGACGCCTGCGTGAACTGGGCTACCACGGAAACGATGCTGGATGAGCTGGCTGCCGCCGTCCGCGCGCGCCGGGGCAGAGCCTAAGGCTGGATGAAAAGCGACACGCAGTTCTACCAGATCATCCGGGCTTGTCCTGAATTGATCTATGAACTGGCAGGGCTGCCGAACCCAGGGCCCTGCCGGACTTTGTCTGAGACTTTCAAAGAGTTTTCACGCAGTGCAGATGCCGTCATCGAACCTCTGGATGAAAGCCTGCCCGTCTGCGTGGTGGAGGTGCAACATCAGTTGGACGGCTCCATCTACAACCGGCTGGTCATTGAGAGGGCGCTCGCGCAGCAACAGAGAAATTACCGGCCTATCCAGGGAGTCATCCTTTTTGCAGGGCGGGAACTGGATCCCAGCACCGAGCCATGGACAAAACTCATCCAACCGCTCTATCTGGATGAAGTGGTAGATCGGCTTCGGGAAACCCAGCCAGATCATCTGCTCCTGGATGTGCTCGCGCCCACTTATTTACAGACAGATACTGAACTTGAACAATGGGCCCCCTTCCACTATCATCGTTTGCGCTCCAGAAACTTGCCTACTGAGGTTTTGCAGCCCTTGTTGGCAGTCTTTGAATCCTGGATTTTTCACCTCATCAAAACCCAAGACCGAGAGACCTTCGCCATGAAACTCAATATACCCACCGGAGACATTCGCGAAACCGTTGTCGGTCGTGAACTCATTGACGAAGGGATCAGGCGCGGCATGGAACGTGGTCTGCAGCTCGGCTCAGAACAGGGTCTGGAAACCGGTATGGAGCGTAGTCTCCTTAAACTCGGGCGGAAGCATTTTGGGCCTATTCCCCCGGCTCTGGAGGCGCGCATCCAGGCGTTGGACCTCGCAGGCACGGAGGCTCTCTTTGATGCTATGCTGGACATGGGCTCCTGGGAGGATGTGACAAAGTGGCTAGATGCCCAGGCTTAATCTCCGCGCTAGAACATCGCAGCATCGAATGCTAACCACGACTACTGCCCGCGAGGCCATCGAGCGAATGACGGGCTGCCGTATCCTGGTCATCGGGGACGTCATGCTTGACCACTTCATCTGGGGTGCCGTGCGGCGGATCTCACCCGAAGCGCCCGTTCCCATCGTGGAGGTGACCAAGGAGACGACCTTTCCCGGTGGCGCAGCCAATGTGGCGCGGAATTTATCCGCCTTTACTCCACATGCCCACCTGATGGGACGCGTGGGCAGGGACAGCGCTGCCAACGAGCTCAAGCGCTTGTTAGAAGAAGAAGGGGTGAACACCCACCCGATGCTGGAAAGCGAAAGCCTGCCCACCATCGCCAAGACCCGCATCATCGCCCGTCAGCAGCATGTCGTGCGGGTGGATCGGGAGACCCTGGAAAAGCTCAGCCCCGAGGAGCTCGCGGAGGTTTCCCGCCGCGTGGAGGCCATGCTGCCAGACCTAGATGGCCTCATCATTGAGGACTATGGCAAAGGCTTCATCACGCAGGCCTTTGTGGACCAAGTTTTGTGCCTCGCCAAAGCGGCTGGAAAACTCGTCACCGTCGATCCCTCTCCACGCAATCCTTTGAGCTGGCGCGGTGCCTCGCTCGTCAAGCCCAACCGCCTGGAAGCCTTTGCGGCCGCTGGTATCCAAGATCACCGCACGCCCGGCCCACCCCTGGAGGATAGGCGGCTCCTGGAGGTTGGTGAGCAA
>JAIWOJ010000252.1 GCA_020216965.1 Prosthecobacter sp. | reverse complement strand
AAGCCTTCCGTCAAAACCAGCCTCGGCCCAGGCAGCCGTGTGGTGACCGATTACCTCACCAAAACCGGTCTCCAGGCTGAGCTAGACAAGCTCGGCTTCCAGACCGTCGGCTACGGCTGCACCACCTGCATTGGCAATTCCGGCCCGCTTGATCCAGGCATTGAGGACGTGGTCAAAGGCAAGGACATCGTGGCCGCCTCCGTGCTCTCAGGGAACCGCAATTTCGAAGCCCGCGTGCATCAGAGCATCAAGGCCAACTTCCTCATGTCGCCCCCGCTCGTCGTCGCCTACGCCATCGCCGGCACGGTTGATATTGATTTGAGCAAAGACGAAATCGTCGCAGGCAGCGGCGTCTATTTGAAAGACATCTGGCCCACGCTGGCCGAAGTGCGCGATGCTATGGAGTCCGCGCTTTCTCCCGAGGTCTTCCGCAAGCTCTACACCGACTTCGCCTCCCAGAATCCAAAGTGGAACG
The DNA here is from genome assembly GCA_020216965.1 of Prosthecobacter sp. Taxonomy (GTDB): domain Bacteria; phylum Verrucomicrobiota; class Verrucomicrobiia; order Verrucomicrobiales; family Verrucomicrobiaceae; genus Prosthecobacter. The sequence goes on along the minus strand of JAIWOJ010000252.1, from coordinate 4,136 downwards.
AGATCCAGGGCAGCATCGGCGAGGTCTTCGAGTGGGATAGCAAATCCACCTACATCCAGCATCCGCCCTTCTTCGCCGACTTCAGCATGACCCCCGGCGACATCACCGAAATCAAAGGCGCACGCCCGCTCGGCATCTTCGGCGACAGCGTCACCACCGACCACATCAGCCCCGCCGGAGCCATCAAAAAGAACAGCCCCGCAGGCCGTTTCCTCACCGAAAACGGCGTCGCTCAGGCCGATTTCAACAGCTACGGCAGCCGTCGCGGCAATGACCTCGTCATGACCCGCGGCACCTTCGCCAACGTCCGCATCAAGAACCTCATGCTCGGCGGCAAAGAAGGAGGCGACACCTTGCTCCAGCCCGCAGGCACCGAAATGAGCATCTACGACGCCGCCGAAGCCTACAAAGCCGCTGGCACCCCGACGATCGTCATCGGAGCCGAAGACTATGGCATGGGCTCCAGCCGCGACTGGGCCGCCAAAGGCACTCGTCTCCTCGGCGTGAAAGCCGTCATCACGAAGTCCTTTGAGCGCATCCACCGCAGCAACCTCGTCGGCATGGGCGTCCTGCCCTGCAACTTCAAGGACAAGGCCGACTACGACAAGGTGAAGGATCTCGGCGACGCCACCTTCGACATCTTGGGCCTGTCCAACGACTTCAAGCCCATGAGCGAAGCCACCCTCCGCGTCCACAAAGCCGACGGCACATCCTTCGACATCCCCCTCATCGTCCGCATCGACACCCCCGTCGAAATCGACTACTACCGTGCCGGCGGCATCCTCCCCTACGTCCTCGCGCAGATCCTGCGTGCGAACGGGTAAGACGTAGAACGAACTTTCAGTTCGTTCACCAGAACCCGCAGGCATAAAAAGTCTGCGGCATTGCCCAACCCTCTAAATGTCTCTAATTAGCCTCTAATTAGAGACATTTTTATGCCGCAAGCAGCCGATCAAGAACCACGACCACCCAAGCCGCTCGGCATTGGCACGATTTGCTTCGTCGTCTCGACTCTCTCCACCATCGCCGTGACTTATGCCGTGGAGAACGTGAAGCTCTACGGCTACTCGCTTTTCCTGGGTGTGCCTTTCGTCGTCGGTTTGCTACTCGCCCTTCTTTATCAATACGATCGGGAGTGGAAATGGCCCGAGGTGTTACTTCTGACCCTGTTAAACTTGGCGATGTCGGCCCTCTGGCTGCTGCTCTGCAAAATTGAAGGCGTCGTCTGCATCCTGATGGCCGCCGTGCTTGTCGCGGGGATAACCTTAGCAGGCATTTTGTTCGTTTGGTTTCTTCGCAGAGTGGTTTTCGGGCCGCGCCGCACACAACTTAACTGCCTCGCAGTTGTCAGCATTCCTCTAGCAATGAACTGGGAGGCAACTCATCGCCCAACGCCACCGATGCTCGAACAAACCACGACCATCGAAGTGAATGCTTCTCCAGACATCGTGTGGCAGTTCATCCCCTCATTCCCGCCCATCACAGACCCGCCCGCAGGCTGGTTGGCGAGCGGAGTCGCCTATCCCATCGCCTCCGAGATCGATGGCAACGGCCTCGGTGCCACGCGACGTTGCATTGTCTCCACCGGAACCATGCCTGAAGTCGTCACCGCATGGGCACCGGGCAAAAAGCTCGAATTCGAGGTCAAGGACACGCCGCCCGCCATGGTGGAAACCAATCCTTTCGGTGAAGTGCACGCAGCACATCTGGAAGGCTACGTCCAGGCCCGTTACGGCCGTTTCGTGCTCGTCCCGCTGCCCGATGGCCGCACCCGCATCGAAGGCACCAGTTGGTTCGAGCATGATTTGTGGCCCCAATGGTATTGGGAACCCGTCACCCGCCACACCGTCTCCCAAATCCACACCCGCGTGCTCAAGCATATCAAGGCTCTCGCCGAAAAAGCCGCCACATCAGCGAAGTAATTCATTCGTCTTTCCTCATTCAGATTTCGTCATGATGACCCCCACCGTCTTCCCCATGATCCCCGCTGCGAGTAAATCGCTGTGGTTCTTTGGCATCATCAGCCTTGTTCTGGTGGGTTTGCTGGTAATGACGGGCTGGGCGGCTTGGTCCTTGCGTCATGCTCAGTTCACGGTCTCCAGCGAAGGTTTGAGGCTTCAGGGCGATCTCTGGGGGCGGACGATCCTGCTGAAGTCACTGAAGCTTGACGAGGCCGTCGCCACCGACCTCACCACCGACACGGCCTATCAACCCATCCGCCGCACGCTGGGCTCGAGTCTGCCTGGCTACGCCTCGGGATGGTTTAGGCTGCGCAACGGCATGAAAGGTCTGCTGTATGTGACCGACCGCACCCGTGTGGCACGCATTCCGACCACGGAGGGCTACATCTTGCTGCTGAGCGTGAGCGATCCTTCAGCCTTGATTGCGGCCCTCCGTCAAGCGCAACTCTAAGCAGGCTTCTAGATATTAAGAATAATCCAACTTATCCTTTGGACTACTAATAATTAATATTAGAAATAGATGCGGGTAATGGCACGACTTGTCGATGCCGCTGGGCGAAACGCAGCGTGGTGGTGTAGCCAACGCTGCGGACGAGATCGAGAGCTTTGGCAAAGTCTGCCCCGACATCGGTGGGAGAATGCGCATCGGAATTGATGACGATCGGCACGCCTGCCTGAAAGGCCATTTCTAGCATTTCGCGGGCTGGATAAATCTCGCGCACATCTTTGCGCAGCCCTGCGGTGCTGACCTCTAGCACGCCCTGGGTGTCCACCAGTGCTTGGATCACAGGCTCGTAGTAACGGCTTAGGTCGCCAGCGGGCCGTAGGCCGAAGCGCTTGGCTAGATCAGGGTGGGCATGGAAGTCAAAAAGGCGTGTGCGGATCATTTGCTCGTAGAGCCGCCAATACATGCTCCACATGTGCTCAATGTCTGAAGCCGTGCTCCAGCGGGAGACGTGCTTCGGATCATCCACAGCAATGCCATCATGGATATAATGCACACTGCCAATGAGGTAGTCCCAGGAGGCCATGGAGGCGGTTTTTTCGATCCAAGGCTCGCCACCCTCCAGATGGTCGCACTCAAGCGCAAGGCGGATGGGAAAGTCAGGGAGTGCTTCACGCGCTTCTTCCACTATTTCGAGATAGCGCGGTAGGTCGGTGATGAGCATGCGCCAATCATCAAATTTTTCAGGCATGGGGTTGTGGTCCGAGATGCCAATCTCGGCCAAGCCAATGGACTGCGCGTGGCGTGCGTAATCGATCGGGTTTCCCTCTGCATGAAGGCAGAGCGGCGTGTGGGTGTGGTAGTCCGTGAGCATGTGCTGTCTTGTGGCTGACCACTGAGTCAGGTGCAAGCAGCAACCTTTGAATGTCTTTTACTGCTACAGAATGGCATGGATCAATTCATTCTGGACAAACGTATCTAAGTCTAGGTATGTCTAATCCAATCATGAAATTACCCCTACAGGAGACCCAATTTCTGAAGAATTTCTATGCGACTCCGGCGGACTGGCAGCGCGACTTGTTTTATTCCGTGGTCAGGGCTGGGCATCTGCGGGCAGGCAGGGAGCACCGCATCCAGCGGGAGACTTATCCAGGCCACGAGCTGATCCTCTGCTTGGCGGGCTATGGCTGGGTGCAGGTGGAGGGGAAAAAGCATGAAGTGGGGCCCGATGAACTGGTTTGGGTGAATTGCCACCATCCTCACGCCTACGGTGCCTCTGCCAGTCGTCCCTGGGAGCTTTATTGGATCCGAGTGGAGGGGCGGCCGCTCGATCGCGTCTCTGGCCTGTTGGAGGTGCATTCCCAGCCCGTGATTCGGAATTTCAATACCCGCGCTGCCATGATGGAGTATGAGCGCATTTTTCACCACATGGTCGGCTCACGCCCAAGCCAAGCAGCATTGGTGAATGCGGCAGTGACTGCGATCATCGCCTTAGCCTTTGAATCCAGGCTGGCAGATGCGGATGAAATCCGCCCTGAACTGCCGCCCGCAGTGCAGAAGGCTCTGGAAAAAATGCGTCTCTATTTTCACATGCCTGTGCGCGTGGCAGAGCTGGCAGAACTGTCTGGCATGAGTGAGAGTCATTTCTCACGCCTCTTCAAGTCCTGCATCGGCACCAGTCCGATCGACTGGCTAAGGCGTGAGCGGATCAACCAAGCCAAGCATCGGCT
>JAIWOJ010000251.1 GCA_020216965.1 Prosthecobacter sp. | reverse complement strand
GGGGGATGGTCCGTTTCTGACGCATTTTCCCACTGACTAAATCAAGTTTCCCCCCCACCCGGGGGGATGGTCCGCTGCTCTGCGCCCAGCTGCCCGTGACGGTGCCGTTTCCCCCCACCCGGGGGGATGGTCTGCGGGCAGGAGTGCCCGCGCTCCCTTTAGCGATGTTTTCCCCCACCCGGGGGGATGGTCCCGCAGGGCGTGGACCCTGAGACTGCCGCCGTGCTGGCAGAGCGGCTGTCTGAGACGCTGCCTGCTGACATGCCGCTGGAGCAGCTCAGAGAGCGTGTGATGGAGGAGTTCACCGCCGCCGGTGGCACCCTGCCGGGCAGCGTGCCCAGGCGTTATGTGGAGGATGCCCGCGCCTATGAGGCCACGGGCTACCCACCGCAGGAGGCGGCCATGCACGCGGCAAATGCCAAGGCCGCGAATGAGCAGGACGTGGCCGCTGCGCATGAGAAGAACCGCAAGCTGCGCGAGGCGCTGAGCAGGCCACGGGTGAGGATGAGCCACAAGGGCAGGGCGACAACACCGGTTGAGCGATTGGCGGCGTGGTGGCGCGAATATGCAAAAGCTGCCTCTCGCAGTCATCGGCGCGGGGTCGCGCCTGCTGAGAACGTGCGGGACTTCGCCGCCATCGCCGAGCACTATGCTGCAGGTGAGGATGTCACGGTGCAGAGTGTCTCTTTCCACCAGTTCGTGGACGGGATGATTCGTTCTTGGCAGATGTCTTTTAAAGAGCCTGGCGGCAAGCAGCTCTACGCCTACATCTACGAAAGCCGGGACGGCTTCGTTCATGTGGATACCTCTGGCATGAAGTCCACGACAAAAGCCCGTGGCGGTGATTTGGTCTATCAAACGGCACTGACTTACGCCCACAACAACCATCTGCTCTTCAGGCCTGATCCGCAAAGTGTCAGTGAAATCGCCCATCAACGCCGCCTCGGTCATCTGCTGAGCAGTGCTCTACGGCACGGCACGACGCGACACATCTACCCATACCACCTGACAAGGCCAGAGTTCAACGATGTGCCTCAAGGGAGCTGGTCTTTCATTCAGGATGGCTTTGCTGACAACGTGGCTCTGCTAGCAAGACTGGAAGCGGAGGGTGTGCAGAAAATCGCCCGTGCTGTGGGAGAGGACATCACGGGCTTGCACTATGATTCAGAGTCGGATACCATCCAGGATGATTCTGGACGCAGCCTTCTCAACTCAGATGTCACAGACATCCTGGGAAAACTGGACCCCGCAGCAAGCGGAGTCGGTGAGACGGCATTTCTTAGGACCATGGTTTCACAAGGAGCACTGCAGGGACAAAACTCTGCGGGAAACCCTGTTCTTCGTGAGATCGTTGGTGACCTTTACGCCAGCGGACGAGGAGCTCTGGTATCTGGCGATGACATACGCAGATCACCAAGAAGCGTCTATCGAGTCGGCTTCAAAGACAGGTCCAATTCCCTCCTCTACAGCCGCCCCGCCGTCCGTTCAGGCGGCAGCCTGAACCCGCAGAGCCGGGCGAAGCTGGCGCAAAGCGGCGTGAACCTGCTGAGGCAGAACGCGCCCGAGATCGCCCGGGGCATCCGGCTGGTGCCGAACCGTGATGCGCTGAATGAGGCGGACTTCCATCCGGACGACTGGGCGGGCATGGCGGAGACGGAGGGCTTCTTTGACCCCCGCACGGGACTGACGGTGATCTTCACCGACCAGGTGGAGATCCGCGAAGGTGAGACGATGCCGCGCGCCGTCGTGCGCGTGGCCATCCATGAACGCATCGGCCATGCCGGCCTGGAGGCGCTGCGGCAGGCGGACGCCAGCTTTGCCAGGCGCTGGGCTGCTCTCGTGGAGAGCATCGAGAACGATCCGACTCTATCTGCCGAAGTGGCGGCCATCGCCGAACAGCCAGGCTATGAGCATCTGGCGGATGATCCCGCCGGACTGGTGGAAGAATGGTTTGCCCGGCGTGTGGAGGCCATGAGTGATGCTGAGCTGAAAGCCCTGAAGCCCACCTCCGCCCTCGGCAGGCTGTGGCAGGCGCTGAAGGATCTGCTGAACCGCTGGACGGGCCGCTTTGCCCGCAGTGAGTGGACTGTGCGGGAGCTGCGGGAGATCATGGCCCTGAGCAAGCAGGCCCTGCGCGATGGCTGGCCTGTGGGTGTGGAGGGTGATGGGCGGGTGAGGCAGAGCCGGAAGTTCAACCCCTTCCACTCCAGCGATGCCCCCAACTGGCTCAAGAAGCCGTTCAAGATCCCCTCCAAGGCCCCCTTCCGTGTGCAGGCGCTGGGCTTTCGGGCGCGGCGGGCTGGGGACAGCCCGCCCTACCGTTTCCTTGCCCGTGATATTGCCAGGCTCGCTGGTGCTTTTTGATTTCTTTTTGGAGAACGGGCTACGCTGGGGCGAGGAGGGGGGTGTCGGTGGGGGTGGGGGCTGGGGTGGCAGCGGGCTGGCGGGGGCGCGGGTGGGTGAAGGTGAGAGCGACGAGGCTGAGGGTGGCGATGGAGCTGAGGGGCATGAGGATGGCGGCGGCGAGGGGGCTGAGGTGTCCCATGAGCCCGGCGATGACGGTGGCGAGGTTGTAGCTGAGGGAGAAGATGAAGACGCGCCGGGTGGCACGGCGGTGGAGGTGGGCGATGTCGAGCAGTCCGCTGACGAATCGTAGGCTGTGGCCGAGGAAGTAGAAGTCTGCTTTTTGCTCAAGGAAGCTGCGTCCGGTGACGGGACTGCCAGCGCTGAGGGCGGCGTCAAAAGCGAGGCTGTCGTTGGCACCATCGCCGATGTAGAGGGTGTCTTCGCGGTCATGCTGGCGGACCCAGGCGGCTTTTTGCTCCGGGGTGAGGGCGCTGCGCCAGTGCTGGGGGGGGAGGCCGAGCTGGTGGGCGATGGTGGCGACTTTGCTTTCACGATCGCCACTGAGGATGTGTACGGTGAGGTTCCGGCGCTGGAGCTCGCGGATTTCTTGGATGGATTCGGGGCGGAGCTGGTCTTGGAAGCGAAAGCCGGCGAGGGGGATGCCATCTCGGCTGAAGAGGGCGTCGGCTTCGGTGCTGCGGCCTAGGGTCCAGCGGCGGCCTTGGGGGTCTTGGTATTCGAGGCCGTGGCCTGGGGTTTCGTGGACTTCGGCGGAGGGGGTGAGGCTGGGGCCGGGGCCGATGGCGTCAAAGAGGCTGCGGCTGACGGGGTGGAGGTTGCCGGTGACGAGGGTGCGCAGGGCGGTGAGGGCGGCGGTGTCGAGCTTTTTGAGGATGTGTGGGTTTTCGAGGACGGGGTTTTCGAGGGTGAGGGTGCCAGTTTTGTCAAAGAGGATGTGCCGGGTGCGCAGGAGGCGCTTCCAGAGGCCGAGGCTGCGGACGAAGACGCCGAGGCGCTCTGCACGGGAGGCGGCGAGCTCTTCGGCGAGGGGGATGGCGACGCCGAGGGCGCAAGGGCAGGAGACGACGAAGATGGAGATCATGACCTGGAGCGCCTGGGCTGGGCCTGCGCCCTGGAGGAGCCATGCGGCTGCGCCGAGGAGGCCGATGAGGACGACGGCGATGAGGTAGGCGCGCAGGAGGCGCTCAAGCGCGCGATCGCGAAATTCGCCGGGGCGGCGGGCTTCGAGGAGGCGGCGTAGGGTGCTGTCTTGCCAGGATTCGAGGGCCTCGGCATGGATGGGGTGTTGGCCGATGTTGAGGGCACCGGAGGGGAGGAGCTGGCCGTGCTCTCGCGGTTGGGATTCGCTTTCACCATTGATCCACTCGAGGCTGACGGAGGCCGATGGGCTGAGGAGGCGGCTGGCGACGGGGATGGACTGGGCGGGCTTGATGAGATAGGGGGTGCCGGGTCTGAGGCGGGCGAGGGGGAGGGGGCGGTTTTCACCGAGGGGGGTGACGAACTCGGGGATGGAGGTATCCCGCATGAGGCGGCGGCGATTCCGCTCGACGGTGGCCTGCTGGGCCCAGCGGCCGACGAGCATGAGGAAGATGAAGATGGCGACGAAGTCGAAGTACTTAAGCCCCTGGACGCCAGCGACCCAACCGCCGAGGGAGCCTGCGTAGGCGGCGAGGATGCCGAGGGCGATGGGGGTATCGATATGCAAGGTGCGTGCCTGGAGGCTGTGCCAGGCTTTGGCGATGAAGTAGCTGCCGCCGACGAGCATGGAGAGCGTGGCTGAGGCGGCGGCGATCATGTCAAACCAACTGGCAAAGGCGAAGTCTGCGGGCATGCCAAAGTAGGCTGGGAGGCTGAAGGCCATGGCGTTCATGGCAAAGGCACCACAGAGGCCCATGCGGCGCTCCAGCCCTGTGGCGTGGCGCGTTTCTCCGCCCTCATGCGGTGGGCCGATGAGGTAGCCGAATGCCTGCAAGTCCCGCGCGAGGGCGGTGGGGTCAAAGGTGGCGGGATCAAAGTGGAGGTGCATTTCTCCATGCACCACGTCCACGTTCACGCGCAGGGCACCGGGGTGACGGGCCGTAATTTTTTCAATGAGCCAGACACAGCCGACGCAGGAGATGCCCTGGAGGGCGAGGCGGAGCTGCCCGGCAGGCTGGGCGGCCTGAGCGAGGTGGGCGAGCCATTCGTAGTCGCGCTCACGCAGGCTCTGGGGGGAGACGGGGGGCAGGGAGAGGCCGCCTTTTAG
>JAIWOJ010000250.1 GCA_020216965.1 Prosthecobacter sp. | reverse complement strand
CCTGATTTTGCGGCATGTAGGCAAAGACCGCAAAGCGCGCAGCGTGGCCGAGAATGCCCAGGATCATGGTGGTCTTCCAGCCCATCTTCGCCAGGAACCAACCCAGCACCGCCATGGTCAAGATTTCTGCCACCTGGCCGATGCTCATGACGGGCATGATCCACTCTGGAGCGATGCCGACCGTTTTACTGCCAAGGAAGCCACCTGCCATCAGGAAATAGCCGTTGTGAATCGTGGAATCGATGAAAGTGGCCACGAAGAGAACCAGCAGAAAGGGCTTCTTCAAATAGCTCGCCGCCTTCAGCCAAGCAAAATTGCCCTCACCCGTCGCTGCGGGTTTGGCCGGGGTATGGGGCAGCCCGAGGCTGAAAACCGCGAGGAATAGAGAGGCAACCCCAGAAATGACAAAAATGAACCGGCTAGCAGCCACCGCATCAGCACCACTTTTCCCCTGGAGGATAAAGTAAAGCGGCCAGGCAGCCAAGATCCACCCAATGGTGCCCCCCATGCGCACGAGACCGAACTCTTTTTGGGCATTTTTCAGGTGGGTAAAAGCGATGGAGTTCGAGACAGAAATCGTCGGCACATAGAGCAGAGAATGCACGAGCATCAGGCTAAAGAAGGTAGTGAAATCTTTCGCCCAAAACATGCCTAAAATAGCCAGCCCGCCCACCAAGTGGCTGAAGGCCATGAATTTTTCTGCGGCGAAATGGCGGTCGGCAAACTGGTTGCTGAAAAAGATGCCAACGACAGAGGCAATGGCAAAGGCACTGCCCACCCAGGTGATTTGCATGTCCGTGAACCTCAAACCATCCGCCCCCATGTAGCCCCAAATGAGCGGCAGCCAAGCCCCCCAGATGAAGAATTCCAGGACCATCATGACGAAGAGCTTTTTAGCGGCGGGTGATTTCATGGGAAAAACGGGCGGAGGCTAGGGAGGTACGCGCTCAGTGGCAAGGTTTAACAGGCACCTGCATCAGAGTGGCCAGAGCACGGGCACCAGCAGCAAGATCAGGAGGATGGTCATCAGCGTGAGCCCGCCGCCCACTTTCATGAAATCACTGAACCGATATTTCCCCGGCCCATAGACCAAGATGCAACTAGGCTCAAAGGGGTGAGCAGCGAGATGCTGGCACTGAGCATGATTGTGATGGCAAAGGTGCGGGGATTTGCCTGCATGGTCTCCGCTGCCTGCAAGGCCACGGGTAGAACCACCAGCGCTGCGGCGGCATTGGACATGGGCTGGGTGAGTAGGACCGTCAACACACTGAACCCAGCCAGCACCGCCACAGCACCGAAAGGCTGAAGCCCACCGATAACGAGGTCTGCCAGCATCTGATCTGCACCAGACTTTGACATCGCCGTGCCAAAAGCCGTCATGCCGCCGATGAGGATCAGCAGCCGCCAATCTATATTTTCATAAGCCGCGTCCAGGGTCATGCAGCGTGTGGCCATGGCAATGAGGGCGACAAGCAGGAAGGCGATGGATGCAGGAAGAATCCCCAGGCTGCTGAGCAAGACGGCAACGGCGAAAATGATGAGAACGGCGATGCCGCGCTTCCTAGCACCATGTGCGATCGCATGCTCTGTGATGACGACCATCTCTGAATCTTGCTCAAAGCCTCGGATGCGGTCATACGGCCCCTGCAAGAGCAGCATGTCACCCGCCTCTAAGGGCACATCCGCCATGTGGTCACTCAAGGTGCGATCCCCGCGTAACAAGGCCAGCACGGAGAGGCCAGATCGGCGGCGAAAGTTGCTAGACCTCAGGCTCTGGCCTACCAGGCTGGACTTGGGGGTTAGGACGACTTCGACGATGCTAGCGTCCTTCATCTCCACTCCAGAACTGCGTAAACCAATGTCCTCTAGAATATCGATGCCTTCAATTTTTTTTACGCGAATCAGGTTCTGCACCTTGCCAGCCACGAGCACGATATCTCCTTCAGCCAGCCGCACATGCGGCCCTACCTCAATGTCTTTGGAATCACGGCGGATTTTGACCACCTGAAACTCCATGACCGAAAAATCGGAAGCATAGACTTCCTGCCCGATGATTGGGGAACCAGGCAGGATGACCACCTCGCAAAGGTATTCACGGATGGGCGTTCCGGTGCCATCTGACTCTGTTTTATCACGCTCAGGCAGCAGACGGCAGCCTAGCACTAGCATGTAAAAAAGCCCGGCAGCAAAGAGGACGAGACCCACGGGGGTCAGCTCGAACATGCCTATGGGCTCCATTTTCATCTTGGACATCGCCCCGCTGACGGCCAGGTTCGTGCTCGTGCCAATGAGGGTGCAGGTGCCACCTAGGATGGAGGAAAAAGCCAGCGGCATCAGCAGCCGTGAGGGCGGGATGCCCAAGCGCCGCGCTAGGCCAATGACCGGCCCTAGGAACATGGCCGTCACGGTGGTATTGTTCATGAATGCGGAAATGCCGCCCACGGTGCTCATCATGCCAGCGACGATCCGCCTGGGGCGGCCACCAGATGTTCTCGCGAGCACATGACCGACTGTATCAAGAACGCCGGTCTCCCGAAAGGCAGCCCCGATCACGAATATGGAGCCAAGCATGACGATCACGTCCTGGCCAAAGCCCTCAAAAGCCTCGGCAGGAGTCAGGATGCCTGTCAGTACGAGGGAACAGAGCAGCCCAAGCGTCACCAAGTCCACGGAGATCTTCTCTGTGGCAAAAAGGATGATGGCGACAAAAAGTAGGCCGATGACAAGGGCTGCGTCCATGAAACGGGGCGCGGATGATGGCGTGGATGGCCGCTTGGGCAAGGAACAAGCATGAAAGGGGGATGGAGAGACCTTCAGCGGGTCTCTTTGAGCCCATGCTCAATGCGTGAGCGCAGGGTGGCATCCGTGGGACCGAGAGAGAGCGCACGCTCAAACATCTGCCGTGCCTTTTCCTTATCGCCCAACTTTAGGTAAGCCTGGCCCAGATGCTCAATGATCTCTGCATCCTCGCTTTCTGGCTGCTTGAGCAGCGCCAAAGCCCGTTCTAGCTCAACGATGGCGTGCGCATAGTCGCCTTTTTTATAATACCACCAGCCAAGACTGTCCACATAGGCCGCATTGCCAGGTTGAAGCTCATTGGCTTTCTGGATCAGTTCTCCTGCCTTCTCCAGATGCACCCCCTGCTCCAACCACATATAGCCTAGGTAGTTCATGGTGTTGGCCGCATCTTCGATTTCATCTTTGGGGGTGAGCGTGATGGCTTTTTCAAACATCCGCGCGGCTTCCTCATGCCGTCCACCACGCTCAAGGGTCAGACCGAACTGAAAGAAAAAGCGGTGATTCACCAACTCCGCCTGCCCGCTCTCTGCCAAGGCAGCGGCACGTTCCATGGCTGCGATGGCCTTTTCCCAACGCTGAAGGCTGCGCAGGGCAAAGGCGGCATGGATGTGAAAGATAGGGTTGTCAGGAAAAAGGCGGACTGTCCTCTCACACAACTCAATGAGCCGCTCATAAAGCTGGGACTGAAGAAGCATCTGCCCCAGCGTCTGGTAATCCGCCACATCGCCACCGCCGATCTGGATGGCAGCCTCTAGGTGAGGCACCGCACGCGCCCATTCCTGCCGCTCTTGGTAAGCCTGGGCGAGCAAACGGCGCTGCTCTACATCCATAGGTGCAGTCTCCACGATTTTTTCCAATTGGCGCAAAGCCTCCTCTGACTGTCCCTCTGCCTGGAAGAGGCGGAAGAGGATCTTGCGCGCCTGAAGGTTGCCATGCTTCTCCGCCAAGTCCCAACACAGCTTGCGGGCAGCATCCAACTGATTGGTCAGCACAAAATATTGCGCCACATCGAGCCGCGCTGAATCACCCTCGCTGCCTGCCTCCGCTGCGGAGAGTGCTCGTTCATAGTAGAAATTCACCCGCCGGGTGTGCTCTTCACGCATTTCTGCCTGCCCTAGCGGCCAGACCTCCTGCGCAGCGCGGCCTAGGGCTAGCCACCACTCTGCGCTAGCTGCACTGCCGGGGGATGCCTGCTCAAGAAGTTTCACTGCGGCTTCACGGCGGCCTTGGGCAAGGTGCTGGAGGATGGAAAAGGTGAGAACTTCTGCGTTTCGAGGATGGGCCTTGCAGAGTCCATCCAGCAGTCTGGGGATGCGCTCCATGGCTGCCGCATCCGTGGCCGCGTAGGTGGCGAGGAAACGCACGAGCGCCATGGTGGGAGCAGGATCCTGGGGCCGGGCGGCGATGGCGGCTTCCAAGATGCGGATGGCGCTTGCCGCATCCTGGTATTGGCTGGCCAATTCAGCGGTGCGCTGGAGGATGGCGAGATTTCCAGGATCAAGCTCGACGAGGGCGGTGTAATGCCTGAGGGCATCCCGCATTTTGCCTTCTTTTTCTAACTGCTGAGCCGCCGCGTAATGGGCCAGCGCAGCCGCACGGCGCTCAAGCCCGATATCTCTGGCAGGAGGCACTGCGTGGCGAGCCGGGGGAAGAGAAAGGTCTGCCTTCGCGGCGCTGCCTGCGTCAGCACTTAGGCATGGCTGAAGCGTCACGGCGCAGCACAGAAGGGCAGGAGCGAATCTTTGCGCAAAGCAAAAGACCCTCCGCGCGAAATGAGCTGGTCTTTTCGCCGGAGGGGTATGGATCATGGTCCA
>JAIWOJ010000249.1 GCA_020216965.1 Prosthecobacter sp. | reverse complement strand
CACTTCCTTGCGGTGGGGGTTGGAGAGGGCGGAGCTTGTCGGTGGTAGGCAACGGGCGGAGCCGCGAGCTTTGCGAAGCGCTGGAGTTGGCTCCCACGACGTTGCAGGCCGATCACTTCCGCTTTTTCACCAGCAACCACAGCAGGCCAGTTGCCGCCGCGATCAACACCACGATGATGCTCCACGGCGTTGATGAGGTCGATTCCTCGCTCGGTGCTATAGGGGCCACATCAGGTGCCTTCTTCGGCGCTGGAGGCTGCACCACTGGCGACGGCTTCGGTGTCGGTGTGGTTTCTATCGAGGCGGCTTCAGCAGTGCCAATCTTTGGCTTTGAAGCTGCCCGGGCTTCGATAGATTTCACATCGATCACTTGATGCGGTGGTTTCTGGAAAAATTCGTCTGGCATCGGTTCATCCAGTTTGCGGCCAAACACGCGTTCAAAAAGCTGCACATGATCTGGATTCGAGTAATCGAGCTGCATGATTTCATCAGTTTTGAGAGAACCGCTTGTTGCATTCAACATATGCCGAAAAAGAACTCCCCCTCCTTTGCCAGGAAGAAGGCTCAGGATTCCCCCGCTCGGGTTCAATCCCACAACCATGCCGGCACGAAATAAATCTTCCCGGAACTGAATGCCGTTTGTCCGACTATAGCCGTCGGTCATTGGAACGTAAGCTGTCCAAATGGCTCCCGCTCTTGAAGATCCCGTGCCTTTGTAAGTTAGAAATACAGCAGGTCGCCCTGCTCCGGTTAGGTCTAATTCAAGTCGCAGTATCTCCTCCTTTTTGCTGATGCCATATTCTGCACACACATCTTCAGGCGTGTTGATAAAATCAAGTTCTGGATCGGCAATAGCGGCTCGTGCTCGCGAGTGAAGAAGCAGAACACCAACAAGGAGAAAGAACGTGAATCGTCTGAAGTGCATAATTAACCTCCGTTGTATTGATCCATGATTTCATGCACATACGGCTGATCCTTCCGGGGTGCATTGGGGAGATCGAAACTCCACCGCTGCCCTACAGGCTTGCTTCCATCAAAGTGAAGAAGTCGCGGATTCGATCTACCTTGATGCCCATTATACCAAGTCAATGCAAGGACGTGGCGTCTCGGGGAAAACGGGAAAATGGGGTCAGGAAAATGGGGTCAGTGTGCGACAATTGACTGATCTTATTTTCATGACTGTTCATGGGCTTCAATGTATTGCTTCAACGCCTCTGGCACTTTGTCCACCTTTCCCGCCTTCTTCTCCAGCCTTCTGATTTGCTGGCTCACGTTCGTGGCGCTGCCCATGCTCAGCCTCTTGGCGATCCATTCCTGGTCTGCCGTTGTCTTTTTCCACACCAGCCGCGCCAGTAGGACTTTCCTGGCGTCAGCACCCTTCAGAGCAGACAGTTCTGCTTCTTGCAGTCCTGCTGCCGCCAGCCCTTCCCTCACATAGGTCTCCGCCTCCTCCAATCCATGCGCCCTAGCCTGCGGGCTGTGTTTGTAGGCCCGGGACTTCGGCGCTTTCTCCGCTCTGAGGATGCCCTCCACGTGATGCCTCAGCTTCTCAGCGAATGCCTGCGTGCCCCAGTACCATCCCCGCCTCAGGTGGCTGCACCTCGCATCCATCCCCTCGGGCAGGGCTGGCACGCCGCAGCTTTTCAGGGCTTCTTGGTTGGCCCGCGCGTCCACTCTTTCCACCATCTTGCGCCTCCCAGCTAGGCTGTCTGGCAGGTCGAAGGCTTTGAGGGCGGCCTCGGTGTCCAGCCACTTCGCTCGGCGTCGGGGTGGCAGGGCATGGCCGCCAGCTAGGCTGCTCCACGGGTAGTCTAGCACGCTTTGCCCATCGCGCGGCTTCACCAGCCGAGCACGCACGGGGTTGAGGTGGATGTAGTCCATCAGCGTCTGGTAGTGGTAGCGGTCCTCACCCTCCACCAGCACGGCCTTGTAACGATCGCCAAACAGGCGGCCCCACTTGCGGTGGCGCACGTTGTAGCGGCGGGTGAGGGTGTTTTGCAGCCAGGACATACCTGCGACGAGGTTCGGCTCGGGCGTCTGGATGAAGAGGTGGTAATGATTTCCCATGAGCACCCAGGCATGGACACGCCAGCCCGTCTGCTCACAAGCCTGGCCGAGGGTGTGCAGGAAGAAACGCCGGTCATCGTCATCATGGAAAATGGCTTCCCGTCGGTTCCCACGAGCCATGACGTGGTAGTAGGCACCTGAGTATTGGATTCGGAGGCTTCGCGGCATGGCTAACCGTGGCTCCGAGACGTCATTTTGTCAATTGTCGCACCCTGACCCCGTTTTCCGTTTTCTGCGCTGGCAGGGAACCTAGCCGTCCGGTATCATGCCAAATGCGCCGCCATCCAGTCCCGCATCTGGGCCAGGGCACGGGCGCGGTGGCTAAGCTGATTTTTTACCTCAGAGGGCAGCACGCCAAAGGTATCCTCAAAACCATCCGGCTGAAAAAGCGGATCATAACCAAAGCCACCTGTGCCTTGCTCCTGCAGTCTGAGCCGTCCCTCCACCGTGCCGTGGGTGATGTGCTGCGTGCGGCCAGCGCGAGCTAGCACGAGGCAGCAGCGGAAGCGCCCCGTGAAGACCTGTGGGGACAGCTTGGCTAGCTCCACCTTCAGCCTGGCCCGATTGTCCGCATCCGTGGCCCCGGGACCGGCATAGCGCGCGGAATACACCCCAGGCTCGCCGCCCAGGGCATCTACCTCCAGGCCAGAATCGTCCGCCAAGACCCAGAGGCCGGGCAGGGCAGCGCTCGCGGCCTCGGCCTTGAGCACGGCATTTTCTTCAAAGGTCGTCCCTGTCTCCTCGGGCAAGGTCACGCCGGGATGGTCTCTCAGACCTTGCACGCTCCAGGTGTTTCCCAGCATGGCGGCGACCTCTTGGACTTTGTGTGCGTTGGACGTTGCAAAGATGATCTGGGGCATGGCCGGGCCGGGTGTGTTTTTCTGCGGGAAATGCGATTACTTGGCGGCCTCTGGCAGCACTTTCACGCCGATGGCGCGGGTCTTGGGCAGAAACTGCCGAGCAAGAGCAGCCACATCGGCCTTGGTGATGCCGGTAAAGTCGGGGATGAGGCTACGGCTCCAATCGAGCCGCTCTGGATGCTCCTGGCAATTGCGGACGACGTTTTGCGCCCAGTAGCGATTGTCTCGGCGCATCTGTTCGAGCTGGGAAAGGATGGGCTTTTTGGCACGGTCAAACTCGTCATCGCTGATCTCACCGGTCGCCAGCTCATCCGCGATCTGGAGGACTAGGTCACTGATCGGCGCGGCCTGCTCCGCCTTGCACTCGATCATGGCCGTCATGTAGCCGTAGCCGGTGAAGGTATCGTTGGCGACGTGGTAGCAGGCAGGGCTGTAAGTCTCGCCCAACTCCTCGCGCACCTTGACCCGCAGGCGGTCATCTAAAATGGAACCCAGCAGCGTCAGGCGGCGGGTGCGCTGGATGTCCAGCATGTCACCGGTGGGCCAATAAAGCGCCGCGACGGCCTTGGGAATCTCCGTTTGGAACTTCATTTCCGTGCTGCCAGGCGCGGGGAAGCTGATCTGCCGCTCAGCGGTGTAGGCGGGCTTTTCCGCAGCGCGGGCAGGCAGGGCACCCAGGGTTTTTGCCACGGCGTCCAGGGCGGCCTGCGTGTCCACATCGCCGACGATGGAGACCTCCAAATAGTCAGAGGCCAGGGGCTTTTCCAGCCAGGCCGCCAGCTCGGCCAGGCTGCGCTGTTCCAGCACCGTCTTCTCTGGGAAACCAAAGCGGAAATCCCCACCGTGCAGATGGGCCACGACTTTGTCATTCATGATCCCCTCCGCCGTGTGGGCGAGCTGGATGTACATGGGCTCCAGGTTTTGACGGAACTGGCGCTCTGCCTCCTCCCGGTAGCCAGGGGCGGTGAGAAAGGCCGTCAGCAACTGCAACTGCGCCTCCAGGTCAGCCGGTGTGGTGCGTCCGCTGAGGGTGAATGCCTCATCGGCGACGTTGAAATCCATGCCCACGGTCTTGCTGGCAAAAAGGCGGCGCAGGTCATCCGCGCTGTGGGCCTTTAGGCCGCCGAGGATGAAGGTGCTCTGGGCAAAAGGGATAAGGCCCGGTCGATCCTTGGGTGCTGTGAGCTTGCCGCCGCCAAAGTTCAGCGTGACGCGCACGGTGCCTTTTTCAAAAGGAGTGGGTTTGATATTGACCCGAATGTTGTTGGCGAAGGTGGCCTGGGTGATTTCCAAATCCTTCACGAGCTCCTGGCGTGTCACCTTTCCTGGCGCGCCAAAGTCCGTGTAGGCGAAGCTGCCGATCTCCTCCTTGGCGGGCGGAGCCACGGCCCTTCCTGCACTGTCCTGATAAGCGGCGATGATCTGAGCGGCGGCATCGCCCTCCAGCTTCAGCTTGCCACCCAGGAAGATCTGGATGTCACGGCTATCCCAGCTTTCCACAAAAGCGCGGTGGCACGCCTCCTGAGTCAGCTTTTCCACCGCCGCCTTCACGCGCACCAGGTCATCCGCAGGATGGGTAAAGACCTTCTTGGAGGCAAGCACGCTGACCAGACCACTGGCTAGGTCGCGGGACTTGCGGGTGTCTGCCTGGGCAGCGCGCAGCTCCACCGCCTTCAGCAGGGAGGCCCG
>JAIWOJ010000248.1 GCA_020216965.1 Prosthecobacter sp. | reverse complement strand
ATGACTCTGATTTCATTGGGCGCACGGATTTTGACCTCAATCCAGACATGATGGCGGAAGCCTACGTCGGAGACGATCAGCGCCTCCTGGCAGGGCAAGTCGAGTGCATCCAGCGCATCGAGCTCTGGTGGGATCCCCAGGGCATGCCAGACTGGTTTCTCGTCGTCAAACTGCCCCTGCGCGACCGGCGCGGCAGCATCCAGGGTGTCATGGGCTTGCTACGCCGCCCTGATGCTACAGAGCGCGGCCTTCCCGTCTTCCAAACCATCGCCCGCGCCGTGGACATCATGCGGCGAGACTTTGCCACCCCCCTGAAGATGGAAGACGTCGCGCGCGCCTGTGGGCAATCCCTGCGCCAGCTTCAGCGGCGCTTCCAGAGCGCTTTTGGCATCAGCCCCCAAGAATTTCTCATCCGCACCCGCGTCACGGAAGCGATGAAACTCATCGAAGACTCACGCCTCAGCATGGCACAGATCGCCGCGCGCTGTGGCTTTGTGGATGCCAGCAGCCTAGCCCAGCATTTCCGCCGCCGTGTCGGGCGCACTCCCGCCGAATGCCGAAAAAACAGCGCATAAGCCATCCCCAGCCTTGGCAATCGCTCCAAGCCCCTTCCTGAAAAACGCTAGATCACCCCCAGGGGCATCCATTTTCGGGAGATCGCAGTCCCCTCGCCAACGAATGAAGACCCCAGCTTCTGCCGTAGTATCGCCCCCATCTGCTGTCTTCATTCCGTCGCCAAACATCGCAAAGCATCACGGCGTGAGGGATAGCACCTGATTCAGCGTTTTATCAGCCCATGCTTCGTCACCTCTCCGCCGCCCTTTTCCTCACGCCCCTGCTCGCAGCCGCCGCACCGCGCTCAGCGCACGTTTTCGTCATCAGTTTTGACGGTGGGAATCCCCAGATCATGCAGCAGGCAGACATGCCGCACTTTCAGCGGCTCGTCGCAGAGGGTGCGCATACCTTTTCCGCCAGCACCATCGTCCCCTCCAAGACCCTCCCCTCACACACCTCCATGCTCACGGGGGTGGACATCGCCAAGCATGGCGTGGACTGGAACGACTACCTGCCCATCCGCGGCACCGTGCGCCTGCCCACGGTGTTTGATCTGACCAAACAGGCCGATCCCGCCCTGCCGACCGCGCTTTTCTGTGGCAAGATCAAATTCCGCCACCTCTGGAAGCCAGGCAGCCTTGATGTCTTCGACTGCGGCGGCGTCTATGATGAAAAACCCGTGCCTGCGAGCGAGGAGAAAAAGCTCGTGCCCGCCCTCGAGGTCGCAGCCAGGGCCGTGCCCTACATCTTGGAAAAAAAGCCCGCCCTCTGCTTCATCCACATGCCCGATGGGGATACCATCGGCCACAAGATCGGCTGGGGCACGCCAGAGCAGCTCGCCGCCTTTAAGGACTGCGACAACGCCCTCGGCCAAATCCTGGCCGCGATCGACCAAGCAGGGCTGAGAGACAGCAGCACCATCCTCCTCAGCGCCGACCATGGCGGCAAAGAGCGCAACCACTTCAACCCCATCCCCGAAGACATCCACATCCCCTGGGTAGCCTGGGGCAAAGGCGTGGCAAAGGCCACCGCATCGAGAAAAAAACCATCATGACCTACGACACCGCAGCCACCGTGCTCTGGCTGCTAGGCATCGAGCGCCCTGCGCACTTCGACGGTGAAGTCGTCAGCGAGGCTTTCAGCGAGTAGCCGCCTGGATGCAGCCGCTTTTTGTTCAAGCTTCAGCTTGAAAACACACGCGACGTCACGCTGAAGCGTGAGCAACGAACATACGCGCATCAAGCGCCAGCACACCCTGGGCGCTGACAAGCAGCGGGTTGATATCCAGTTCCAACAGCTCTGGAACAGCCAGGGCCAGGTCAGCCAGTTTCACCAGCGTGTCAGCCAGCGCCTCTTGGTCTGCCGCAGGCAGGTGGCGCGTGCCCTGCAGGGCTCGAAAGATTTTCGTCTGCCGGATGCGGTCTAGCACCAGCATGGGGGAAAGCGGCGGCAGCAGCAGCACGCGGTCCTGCATGACCTCCACCAAGACACCGCCAGCGCCAAAGAGCAGCACCGGGCCAAATTGCGCGTCCTGGCTGAGTCCGCAGATCAGCTCCAGCCCGTGCTGGCGCACCATGCGCTGCACCGTCACGCCCGCGAAGTCCGCCGCAGGCACCGCCTGCTGGATGCCACACCATGCTGCGCGCACAGCGGCCTCGTCCGCCAGATCCAGCCGCACACCGCCGACATCGGACTTATGGGTGAGGGTGGGGGAATGCAGCTTCAGCACCACGGGCCAGCCGATGCCTGCGGCCAGGTTCACCGCTTCATCCTCGCTGGCGGCTTGGAAGGTCTCCAGCGTCGGGATGCCTGCGGCTGCGAGGATTTGCTTGGCCTCCACCTCCGTCAGCAGGTTGCGGCCTGCGGCCAGATGGCCCTGCACCAGGGTGCGCGCTTCGCTCATCGCAGGGCGTTCCAGGCAGGCGATACGGTTGGTCTCCTCCAGCCAGCGCAGCCTTTCCTGGCGCTGCCAGAGGTACTGCCAAGCGCGCGCGGCCTCGTCAGGATAATCATAAGTGGGAATGCCGCCCGCATTCAGCACTTCGCGGCCACGTTCCACCGCGTCACCGCCCATCCAACTAGCTAGCACCGGCTTTTGGCAACCGCGCGTGGCTTCTACCAGAGCTTTGGCGATGGCCTGCGGATCCGTCATCGCTTGTGGGGTCAGCACCGCCAGCAGTCCATCGGTTTGGTTGTCGGCCAGCAGCACTCGCAAGGCATCAGCGTAGCGGCTGGGGTCCGCATCTCCCAGCACGTCCACCGGATTGCCATGGCTCCAGTGCGCGGGCAGACAGGTATTGAGCGCCTGAGTCGTCTCCGTGTCCAGCTCCGCCAACGTGCCACCACGCAGGCCCAGTGCATCCGCAGCCAGCGCGCCTGGACCGCCCGCATTGGTCAGGATGGCAAGGCGTGGGCCGCTGGGCAGCGGCTGCTTGGCCATCACCTCCGCCATGTCAAAGAGCTCGCCGATCGTGTCCACGCGCAGCACGCCCGCACGGCCCAGCGCCGCATCCAGCACCGCATCGCTGCCGGTCATCGCGCCCGTGTGGGAGGCCGCGGCACGCGCTGCCTCCGCCGTGCGGCCTACTTTGATGGCGATGATGGGCTTTTTCGCGGCCACCGTGCGTGCCGCCTCCATGAAGGACGCCGCATCACCCACAGACTCCATGTAGAGCACGATGCTTTCCGTGGCCGGATCCTCACCAAAATGGCGAATGAGTTCCCCCCAGCCTACATCCAGCATCGCTCCCACGGACACAAAAGCGCTGAAGCCCACCCGCTGGCGGAAGCTCCAGTCCAGGATGGCCGTGCAAAGCGCGCCGCTTTGACTGAGAAAAGCCACGCGCCCAGGCCGCGCCATGGCCGTGGCGAAGGTGGCGTTCAGTCCGGCCTGCGGAACCATGAGACCCAGACAATTCGGGCCGATCAACCGCAGGCCGCCGCGCCGGGCTACCTCCAAAACCTGCTTTTCGAGCGCAGCGCCTTTTTCTCCAATCTCGCGAAACCCGGCAGAGATCACCACTGCCGCCCTAACGCCGTGGACCACGCATTCCTGGATCACTGCGGGCATGGTGGCCGCCGGGGTGGCGATCACTGCCAAGTCCACCGGTCGGCCAATGGCCGCCAGGCTACGCCAACACGGCCTGCCCAGCACTTTATCACGTCCTGCATTCACAGGAAACAACCGCCCGCCCAGACCGCTAAGGTTTTCCAAAAGAGCGCGGCCTACGCTGCCCGGCCTGTCCGTGGCACCGATCAGGGCCACGGAAGCAGGAGAAAAAAAGGCGCTCATCGCCGCCGTTGGAGCGGTAGGCAATGTGCAGGAACTCAACGCAGCCGTAGGCACGGGTAGGAAGTGGGTCGATGGTTGCGAACGAGCTATCCCCTCTCAAGGCGGTGTCAGCTTGCTCACCAGATTGCTCAGATAGGGGAAGAGCTGCTTCTTCCGGCTGACCACGCCCGGCATGTCATACACCTGCGGGCTGCGCTCATGGTAGTCGATCGCGGCGGCCACGCGCTTGTCTCCCGCGATCAGCAGCACGCTGTGGTGCATGGTGATGTCCGTGACCATCAGGCAGGCAAAATGCAGGCTGTGCGCCTTGCACAGCGCCGTTAGCGCCTCGTGCAGCTCCGCCTGCTTTTTCCAAAACTCATCCAGGCCCATCTCCTCGATCTGGCTGATGCTAATGCGCCAGCCGTTTTCCTCAAAAACCTTGCGGTCGCCCTCAATGGCACGGGCCGGGGTCGCCTCGCGCAGGAGCGAGCCCGCAGCGAAGAAGTCCTTCACAAACTGCGCCGCGTCCACCCCGGCCACCTTCGACAGCCATTCCAGGATCTCGCGGTCCGTCTGCGTCGTCGTCGGGCTGGTCAGGTGCAGCGTGTCAGAGATCAAGCCCGCGCACAGGCAGATGGCCGTGCCCTTATCCGGCGTCAGACCGCGCATTCGGTACATGATGCCCACGATGGTGCTCGTGCTGCCCACCGGCTCATTGATGAAACGCACCGGCTCCTTCGTCCGCAGGTTGCCGCTCAGGCGGTGGTGGTCGATGACTTCCAAAATCGCCGC
>JAIWOJ010000247.1 GCA_020216965.1 Prosthecobacter sp. | reverse complement strand
CGCGGTGTCGGCATTCAGCACACCCACCAGCGTCACATTCGGGAAGTCTAGCCCCTTGGCGATCATTTGCGTGCCGATGAGGATGTCCAGCTTCTGCGCGCGAAAGTCACGCAGGGTATCACGCAGTTGGTTTTTCCGCCGCATGGTGTCCGTGTCCACTCGGGCAATGCGCGCCTGCGGAAAGACCTCACGCACCGCCGTCTCCACGCGCTCAGTGCCAAAGCCCCCGTACTTGAGGCCGGGCTCTTGGCAGCTCGGGCACTTTGTCGGCGGCACTCTGCGTGCGCCGCAGATATGGCAGACGAGGCGGTTCTCTGCCTTGTGCAGCGTCATGGGGATGGCGCAGTCCTGGCAGTGCACCACGGCCCCGCAGGCGGTGCAGTCTAGGGTGGTGTGAAAGCCGCGCCGGTTGAGGAAGAGGATCGTTTGCTCACGCCGCTCTAGCCGTGTGGTGATGGCCGCGCGCAGCCTTTCGGAAAGGATCATCGCATGGCCGATGCTGGTGCCTGTGCCCTTCCGCCGCTGCAGGCGCATATCGATGATGCGGATGAGGGGCATGGATTTCCCATCAGTGCGCTGGGTCATGCGCAGGAGGGCATACTTGCCGCTGAGGCTGTTTTGATAGGACTCTAGGCTAGGTGTGGCAGAGCCCAGCAGCACCGCGCATTGCTCGATGTGTGCGCGCAGCACGGCTAAATCCCGCGCGTGGTAGCGTGGGGTGTCCTCTTGCTTGTAGCTGGGCTCATGTTCTTCATCGACGATGATGAGCCCCAGCCGTTCCAGGGGGGCAAAGATGGCACTGCGGGCACCGATGACGATGTCCGCACCTCCTTCTTGAACTTTGAACCATTCGTCATGCCGCTCCCCATCACTGAGATGGCTGTGCAGCACGGCGATCCGGTCCTTTTTTTCTGAAAAGCGCGCTTTGAAGCGCTCAATCGTCTGCGGCGTGAGGCTGATTTCTGGCACCAGGACGAGTGCGGTCTTTCCCGCCTTGAGCACTTGGGCGATGGCTTGCAGATACACCTCTGTTTTGCCGCTGCCGGTCACCCCATGCAGCAGGATGGGCTTGGCCTGTGAGGGGCTTTCGATGGCTTGGGTGACGGCCTCATAGGCGGCCTGCTGCTCCTCTGTCAGCGTCAGCGGTTGGGAGGGGAGAAACTCCTCTGTCAGAAAAGGGTCCCGCGTCACCCGCACCTCCGTGCGGGTGATCCAGCCGTTTTTCAGCAGGCTCTTGATGATGGTGGTGGCCTGCGGCAGCTCGCGCCGGAGGTCACTCAGGGTGGCTTCCCCACCACGGCGGCGCAGTTCCTCCAGCAGCCGTGCCTGCAGGGGGGCGCGCGTGTGCAGCTTTTCCAGCGTTTCTGTAGCTGGCTCCTTCACCAGCTTGAGGTGGCTGTCTTTGAGAAAGGTCTCTGGCTTCGCGCGCACGGCCTGTGGCAGCATGGCGCGCAGGACGCGATGCACAGGCACGATGTAGTAGTCCGCCATCCAGTCTGCGAGCTTCAGCAGGGCAGGGGTGAACATCGGCCGGGTGCCGATGATGCTGGCGATCTCTTTGAGCCGATGTGTGTGGGCGGCGTGCTCGAGCAGCGCGATCACCACGGCGGGCACGCGCTGGTTTTGCAGCGGCACCGTCACGCGCGTGCCGATGCGTAGCCGCTCACTCAGCCTTTCCGGCACGCTGTAGTCCAGCTCCAGCGCGGCAGAGCCCTCGAGCTGCACACGGGCCACCTGCTTGACCGTGGCGACTGCGGGCTGCGCGCTGGGTATGTCGGTGCAAAAAAGGCTGAGCTGGTCCGTAGGCACAGGTGCTGGATAGCGTCGGCTTGGCGCGGTGTCGAACCCGGAGATTTCTTGCCCTTGCGCGGCAGCCCTCAGGGCCGTGCGTTAGCGGAAAAGGCGTGGGGCAAAGTCTGCCAAATAGCCACGCCAGACGGGCCAGGAGTGATCTCCCTGCGTCAGCAGCCATTCGTGTTGGATGCCCTTGTCCTTAAGCTCTGCGATGAGCGCTTGGTTGCGTTCCAGCAGGAAGTCCTTGTCCCCGCAGGCGATCCAAAGCAGGCGCAGGCTGGCATTGGTGCGATCTGGTGCGGCCAGCGCTGCCTGGATCTCCGCAGGGTCCACCGCTCCGCTGAAGGAACCCACCGTGCCAAACAGCTCCAGGTGATTCATGCCGGTGCTCAGCGCCTGCCAGCCGCCCATGCTCAGGCCCGCGATGGCATGATTCTCTGGGCCGGAGGCGATGCGGTAGGTCTTTTCCACCAGTGGCAGAGCTTCCTCCAGCAGTTCCTTTTGAAAGGCGCGGAGAGACTCAGCACGGCGATCCGGCTGATCGCGCGGCACCATGCCTAGAGGGTGACCATCGATCATCATCACCACCATCGGCACTGCTTTCTTGGCGGCGATGAGGTGATCTAGGATCCAATGCGCCTTGCCATGCACCACCCAGGTCTCATGTCGATCCCCAGAGCCATGCTGGAGCACCAGCAGGGGATATTTTCGGTCAGTGTCTGCCTCATAATGCGCGGGGGTGAATACCCAAATCTCTCGCATCCGCCCCAGTGAGCGGGACAGATGGCTGTGCTGATGCACCGTGCCATGGGGCACATCCTGGTAGTCCCAGGGCTTGGGCGGGTTTCCAGGGAGGTGCAGGATGCTCGTGCTGGGGCTCCTCTGGGGTTTCAGCATGGGGTTGGCAGGGTCCAGCATTCCCAGGCCGTCCACGATGAATTGATACTCCCACACCCCCGCAGGCACCTGCGGCAGTGTCAGGCTCCATAGGCCATCTTCACCACGCTGCAGGGGCTGCGGCTGGCGGTCCCACTGGCCGCGCAGCTCCACCTTTTGCGCTCCGCCTGCTTTCAGCCTGAAAGTCACCGCCCCATCCGTGCCCACCTCTGGGGAGAGCAGCGGCCCTTTCTGGGCAAACAAAGATGGCACCATCAGGCTCAGGCACAGGGCTGGTAGGAGAAAGCGGGATTTTTTCATGCAGTCACCATGCTGGCATGGCAGGCTGCTGCTGGGAAGATGCAAAAATGAGTTCTTTCCTCCCGCCGGATGCCGGAGTCCCCTGAAACCGCAGGCTTTTCCTGCTCACAGAAAACGCAGGTCCAGATTCAAAAACCGCGCAGGGAAAGCCAAGGAAAAGGCAGCCTCTGAGTCGCGTTCTTTGGAGGCTACTCTCATGCGATCCTCACCCATCCTCAGCGCGCTCCCCTTCCTGACCTTTTCCCTATTCTGCATCTCCACCACAGCGGCTGAGCCAGAGGCAGCAGCGCCAGCCGTCGGCTTCACCCAACACATCAAGCCCCTGCTCACCAGCCGCTGCATCAACTGCCACCACTCCGGCTCCATGTTCGGCCAGTTGAGCCTAGAAAACCGTGCCATGGCTTTCAAACCGCGCGTCAATGGCCCCGTGATCCTGCCGGGCAGGCCCGATAGCAGCGCACTCTACCTCGTGCTGAAAATGCCACCCAAAAACCCCAAGGCCATGCCCCCTGCCGGGCACCGTGTGACCGATCGCGAGATCAATTTGATCTATGATTGGATCAAGCAGGGCGCACCCTGGCCTGAAGGTAAAGCAGGCGTCATCACCCCACTGCGCAAGGACCGCCGTGTCGGTGCCTGAGCCTCGTGCCATTCTAGAAAAAGAATCGCGCGTGTTATCCCGTGAGAGCCGCGCACGTCCAGCGGCGTTGTTGGCTCTCCAGCCATGACCTTTCCTGATCCCGCCCGACTGCTCTGCAGCCTCCTTTTTGCCGCCTCCCTTCATGCCGAGCTGACCCAGGAGCAGCAGCAGGTGCCGCTGGAGCAAATGCCGCCCGCAGGCAGCACCGCCGCGCGCATCGTCCTCATCGCCGGCACACCCAGCAACAAGCCCGGACAGCACGAATACTTCGCCGGCTGCGCCCTGCTGCGGGATTGGCTGGCCGCCCTGCCCGGTGTAGCCCCCATCATGGTCGCGGAAGGCTGGCCGAAAAACGAGGCCGTGCTCGATGGCGCAGCCGCCGTCCTGCTCTACATGGATGGCGGCGAAAAGCTGCCCTTCCTCACCCCTGAGCGCTGGGCCAAAATGCAGGCGCTCGCCGCTGCCGACACCGGCCTCGCCATCCTGCACCAGGGCATCGATTGCCCCGCCGACCGCGCCCAGGCTTTCCAGGACTGGTTTGGTGCCGCCTTCCAGGCCGACATCGGCTGCCGCGGCCATTGGGATGTGAAATTTGACATCATCCCCGCGCATCCCACCACCCAGGGCATGAAGCCCTTTGAGCTGCTGAAGGATGGCTGGCTCTACAACC
Organism: Prosthecobacter sp.; assembly: GCA_020216965.1. Classification (GTDB taxonomy): domain Bacteria; phylum Verrucomicrobiota; class Verrucomicrobiia; order Verrucomicrobiales; family Verrucomicrobiaceae; genus Prosthecobacter. The sequence continues at coordinate 326 of JAIWOJ010000247.1, read as the reverse complement.
TGCACTTTGCCCAAGGGGCCGTCCCCGTGCTCGCCTGCCCCATGCCCGACAGCAGCCGCAAGACCGCCGATGCCCAGGCCCACGTCGGCCGTGCCGAAACCGTCGCCTGGGCCTACGAACGCCCCACTGGCGGACGCAGCTTCGGCTTCACCGGCTGCGACCTACACGCCAACTGGGCCGATGCCAACCAGCGCCTGCTCGTGCTGAACGGCCTGCTCTGGACCGCCAAACTCGACCCCGCCCTGCTCACCACCGCCCCCGCCATTAGCGAGGCGGATTTGAAGAAAAACTGGGACCGCAAGCTGTTCGTCAAAAAGCCAGCCGCA